>JAQSXQ010000257.1 GCA_029256565.1 Mycobacterium sp. | reverse complement strand
TCGAGCTAGTCGGACTCCTTCGGCTCCTTCGGGTGCCGGTTGTCCTTGGCGATGAGTTCGGCCTGCAGCGGGGTCTCCGCGACCACCGGGTAGTTGCCGGTGTATCCGACGCGCTCCTGGGCGACGCTGAGCACCCTGCCGCGCACGGCGTACCACCCGCCGACGAGCGTCGGGATGATGATGAGCAGCGCGATCGCGTTCCAGTAGTTCTCGATGCACATCAGCAGCGTCACGCCGCCGAGGAACGCCAGCGTGGCGTAGCTCGTGTACGGCGTGCCGAACAGCCGGAACGACGGGCGGTTCAAGATGCCCTTCTTCGACCAGCGGTACATCTGGATCTGGCAGATCACGATCGTCGCCCAGGAGGCGATGATGCCCAGGGCCGACAGGTCCAGCGCGATGTTGAACGCCTCGGCCGGGACGACCAGGTTTAGGAAGACGCCGACCACGGTGAAGCAGGCCGTCAGCGCGATGCCCGCCCACGGCACGCCCCGCTTGGACATCTTCGAGGTGAACTGCGGGGCGCTGCCGTTCATCGACATCGAGCGCAGGATGCGGCCCGTCGAGTACAGGCCCGCGTTGAGGCTCGACAGTGCCGCGGTCAGCACGACGAAGTTCATGATGTCGCCGGCCGCGGGAACGCCGATCTTCGAGAAGAAGGTGACGAACGGGCTCGTCCCCTGCACGTAGGCGGTGTAGGGCAGCAGCAGTGCCAGCAGGATCAGTGAACCCACGTAGAACACCGCGATGCGGAAGATCACCGAGTTGATGGCCTTGGGCATCACCTTGGCGGGGTTCTCCGTCTCACCGGCCGCGGTGCCGACCAATTCGACTGCGGCGTAGGCGAAGATCACGCCGGAGGTGATGACGACGAGCGCCAGCACGCCGTTGGGCAGGATGCCGCCGTTGTCGGTGATCACCGACGGGCCGGTGGCCGCACCCTCGACCGTGAAGCGTCCCGCCAGGAAGATGATTCCGACGATCAGGAACGTGACCAGCGCGACGACCTTGATCAGCGCCGCCCAGAACTCCATCTCGCCGAACCACTTGACCGAGATCATGTTGACGGCCAGCACGATGACGAGCGCGATCAGGGCGATCGTCCACTGCGGTATCGCCTCGAAGGCGCCCCAGTAGTGCATGTAGAGGGCGATGGCCGTCACGTCGACGATCGAGGTGCACGCCCAGTTGAAGAAGTACATCCAGCCCGCGACGTAAGCCGCCTTCTCGCCGAGGAATTCGCGGGCGTACGACACGAACGAACCCGAGGAGGGCCGGTGCAGCACCAGTTCGCCGAGGGCGCGCAAGATGAAGAAGACGAAGACTCCGCAGATGGCGTACACGATGAACAGGCCGGGTCCGGCGCTGGCGAGCCGTCCGCCCGCGCCCATGAACAGGCCCGTTCCGATCGCGCCACCGATGGCGATCATCTGCAATTGCCTTGGCTTGAGGCCCTTTTCGTAGCCCTCTTCTTCGTGTGCGAGTGCTGAGTTGTCGTACTCGGTGGGTGCAGCCATTGAGCAAACGCTAGACCGGTGCGAGCGGCCCGCAACCCGTGCACGGTAAACCTTGGATTACGTCATGTTGCCCCGAAGTTGGGGGTCTCACGGCGTCAGCGCGCGGGCGACCAGCCGGACGAACTCCGAGCAGGTGGGGTAGCGGTGGTCGGGGTCCTTGGCCATGGCCTTGGCCAGGATGGAGTCGAACGCGTGGCTCACCCATGCCAGCCGGCGGGAGTACCGCGGCACGGGCTGGCTCAGGTGTGCGTCGATCAGTCCCATCGCCGTCGAAGCAACGAAAGGTGGTGTGCCGATGAGCAGTTCGACTGCGGTGCAGGCCAGCGCGTACTCGTCCGACGCTGCCGACGGCGTCTTACCGTGCAGGATCTCCGGCGCGGTGTAGGGCAGTGACGCGTCGATGCGCGTGGCGGGCCGCGGGGCCCGTTCGGTGAGCGAGCGGGCGACGCCGAAGTCGACGAGCACGGCGCCGCGCATGGCGAAGTCGCTGTGCACCAGGATGTTCGACGGCTTGACGTCGCAGTGCACGACGCCGAGACGGTGGGCGTGGTCGAGTGCCTCGGCGACGTCGGCCAGCGCGGTCAGGAAGGCGGGCAGGGTGCCCAGGGTGCTCACCGTGCCGCCGTCGACGAGTTCCATGGCGAGCCAACCGTCCCCGCATTCGTCGACGACCACGACGTGGGGGTGGGCGGCTCGCCTGGCGAACTCGAATTCGCGGTGCAGTCGCTCGAGGTCGGATGGACCGCGGTGCCGCTCGTCGAGCACCTTCAGCGCCAGCGCAGGGCCGGGCCGCGAGATGCGCTGTGCGCGATACACCGTCGCCGACCCGCCACGACCGACGAGGCCTTCGATGGCGAAGTCGTCGAACCGAGTGACGGGTTCGGGCACGGCTTCACCCTACGGTCCGACCGGGCAGTCGGCGCGGGACGAGGCGCCGAGTGATCCTTGACACAGTTCGCGAGCAAACACTAGCGTTGACCCTTGCGGGCTGCTCGACAGCCGGCGCGAGCGGCGGGATCGTACGAGGGGTATCTCACCACTTCGTCCCTGCCGTCGACGCTGCGGCGATAGTGTGTGGCGTGCCCGCTTCCGACGGAAACGCCGCCTCCGACTGGGTTCCGTCGGGTTCGGTGACGGTCCGCGTCCCGGGCAAGGTCAACCTCTATCTCGGCGTCGGCGACCTGCGTGACGACGGCTATCACGAACTGACCACCGTCTTCCACGCCGTGTCGCTGTTCGACGACGTCACCGTGCGCAACGCCGACCTCCTGTCCCTGGCGATCACCGGTGAGGGCGCCGGCTCGCTGCCGACCGACGACCGCAACCTCGCGTGGCAGGCCGCCGAACTGTTGGCCGAACACGTCGGCCGGGCGCCCGAGGTGGCCATCTCGATCGCCAAGTCGATCCCCGTGGCCGGTGGCATGGCGGGCGGTAGCGCCGACGCCGCCGCCGTGCTCGTGGCGATGAACGCGCTGTGGGAACTCGGCGTGCCGCGCCGCGACCTGCACGCGCTGGCAGCCGAGTTGGGCAGCGACGTGCCGTTCAGCCTGCACGGCGGCACCGCACTGGGCACCGGCCGCGGCGAACGGCTCGCGACGGTGCTGGCGCGCACGACGTTCCACTGGGTGCTGGCGTTCGCGGACGGCGGTCTGTCGACGCCGCGGGTCTTCGGCGAGATCGACCGGATGCGCGCCGACCCCGGCGGCGGCCCGCCCCGGCTCGAGGACCCCGAGCCATTGCTGGCCGCGCTGGCGTCCGGGGACGCCCACCAACTCGCTCCGCTGCTGGGCAACGATCTGCAGGCGGCCGCGGTCGGGCTCGACGGGCGACTGCGCCGCACGCTCGCGGCCGGTGTCGACGCCGGTGCGCTCGCCGGGATCGTGTCGGGGTCCGGCCCGACGTGTGCCTTCCTCTGCTCGTCCGCGTCGTCGGCCGTCGACGTCGGCGCGGTGTTGGCGGGGGAGGGCGTGTGCCGCACCGTGCGGGCCGCCAGCGGGCCGGTGCACGGCGCCCGGGTGGTTTCGGAACCCGCCGGCGGGTAGGCGCGTCGGACTGTGACCCAGACCTCACTTTGGTCATGGGTTTGTTAGTTACTTAAGGGTCTCTTAAGATGAGCGACGGTGAAAGCTAGCGGTCACGCGGCCTACGCGACGACGCATCCCGCGGGGACTCCCGACGGGGTCATCTTGCCCGCCCTGGCCAAGCCGTCGAACGCTTTACCGTTTCTTTTCCAAGCCGCTCCCGAATCGTGTGTGCGCGCCTCCTCGGCGGCGGCTATCAGCAGGTGGAGCATTGATTACCGGGCACAGGCGCCTGAACTCAGGAGGTCGTGGTGAGTAGATTTACCGAGAAGATGTACCGCAATGCTCACGAGAGCACGCGGGGCATGGTGACCGGCGAACCCCACGAGCCCGTGCGGCACACCTGGCTCGAGGTGCACGAGCGCGCCCGCCGCATCGCAGGCGGTCTGGCGGCAGCTGGCGTCGGCCACGGTGACGCCGTCGGCGTGCTGGCCGGCTTCCCGGTCGAGATCGCTCCCACCGCCCAGGGCGTGTGGATGCGCGGTGCGAGCCTGACCATGCTGCACCAGCCGACGCCGCGGACCGACCTCGTCGTGTGGGCCGAGGACACCATGAACGTGATCGGCATGATCGAGGCGACCGCGGTGATCGTCTCGGAGCCCTTCCTCGTCGCGATCCCGGTGCTCGAGGAGAAGGGCATCAAGGTCCTCAAGGTGACCGACCTGCTCGAGGCCGAGCCGATCGATCCCGTCGAGGCCAGCGAGGACGATCTCGCGCTGATGCAGCTGACGTCCGGGTCCACCGGATCGCCGAAGGCCGTGCAGATCACCCACCGCAACATCCACTCCAACGCCGAGGCGATGTTCGTCGGCGCGCAGTACGACGTCGACAAGGACGTCATGGTCAGCTGGCTGCCCTGCTTCCACGACATGGGCATGGTCGGCTTCCTCACCATCCCGATGTACTTCGGCGCCGAGCTGGTCAAGGTCACGCCGATGGACTTCCTGCGCGACACCCTG
>JAQSXQ010000256.1 GCA_029256565.1 Mycobacterium sp. | reverse complement strand
TCGTCGACGAGGTTCTCGAGATACGACTGGATTCCACCGCGCCGCGGCGGGAAGTCGTTGGTGACCAGCAGGATCCGAGACATCAGGTCAGGTTAGCCGTCGAGCCACCGCCGCCAGTCGGCCAGCACGACGGGCACGTCGGCGCCGAGCGTCTCCCGGATGGCGGTGTCGGTGTCGGGGTGGCCGGGTCGGCAGGCCGCGACGTACAGCGTGCGGAGCACGTCGACGCCGTACCGGTCGGCGACGAACCGGCTGAACCACCAGGCGCGGTCGTATGCCACCGACCGTGCGTGCCCCACGGCGTCGAGGTCGGCGTCGGTGGGCAGGCTGCCGAGTTCTGCGACGTCGGCGCGGTCGGGTCGGCGCGGGGTGGGGGGACGTCCGACGAAGTCGGCGACGCCCTCGGTGAGCCACCGCGGCGCGTCGGTCGCCGTGGCCGGTCGCGCTGCGTAGTGGAACAGTTCGTGGCGCAACACGATTCGTAGCGAAGCGTCGCTCATCCCGGCGGCGCCCGGGGCGAACACGATGCGCTCGGGCGTGGTGACCGCGGCGATGTCGGAGCCCGGAGCGTTGCCGCCACCGCCGAGCGTCGCGAACTGTTCGTCGGAACCCGTTGCCACGATCACGACGTCACGGCGCCAGTCGTCACCCCAGAAGCGCGTGACCGCGTCGGCGGCACCGTCGAAGTCACGCCGTATCCGGTCGGCCAGCCCGGCCGCCACCGGACCCATCGGTATGACCTGCGCGGTGCGCACTGCCGCGGGCTGCGGCGGGGCTACCGGGGTCGGAGGTGGCGCAGCAGGCCACGCGAGCAGCGTGATGGCCGCAGCCAGCTCGATGACGAGGAGCAGTCCCAGCGCTCGGCGCCGGAATCCGGTGAACGCAGTGTCGGTGAACTCAGTACCGGCGAACGTTGTGGATCGGCGCATTGTTCACCGGCGCGACCGCTACCGGTGAGCCGTAGGTCGACGCGTGCACCATCATTCCGTCGCCGATGTAGATGCCTACGTGGGAGGCGTCGGAGTAGTAGGTGACGAGGTCGCCGGGCTGCATCTGGTCCGTCGAGACGGCCTGACCGCCGCGGGCCAGCGCCTGGCTGGAGTGCGGGAGGTTCTTGCCTGCCTGACCGAAGGCCCACATCACCAGGCCGGAGCAGTCGAAGGCGTTGGGTCCCGAGCCACCCCAGGAGTACGGCGAGCCGATGCGGGTGAGCGCGGCCTGCACGGCCATCTGGCCCTCGGCGGCGGGCGCGGGCGGTACGACGGCGGCCTCGGGCGGTCCCATGGGGCCGACGGGAGCGGCGGCCAGGATCTGCGGTCCACCGTCACCGGGCGGCACGGCACCGGGGGCGGGAGCAGGCGCGGGCGCCGGCGGGACCGCGGCGAGCGCTTCGCGCTGGGCGGGGGTCAGAGCGGTGTACTGCGACTTCACGACGGCGATCTGCACCTGCAGCTTGCTCTGCTTGGACTGCAGTTCGGCACGCACTGCGGCGGCCTGCTCGGCGGCGGTCTTGGCCTCGGCGGCGGACTTGGCGGACGCGGCTTCCGTGCGTGCGGCCTCGGCGTTCACCTTCTGGAAGCTCTGCATCTGCGTCGACATCTCGGTCGCCATCACGCGCTGCACGGCGAGCTGGTCGATGAGCTGCTGCGGGGAGGCGGCGGTCAGCATGGCGTCGAGGCCGTCGGTGCGGCCACCCATGTACTGCGCGGCAGCAACTTTGTTCACAGCGCCTTGGAAGGTTGCCAGCTGAGCCTTCGCGGCACCGGCCGCGGCCAGGTCGGCGGCGTGCTGCGCGTCGGCCATCTCCTGCGCCGCGACCTTTTCGGTCAGATCGAGCTGGGCGCTGTGCATTGCCTCGGTGGTCTGCTCGGCCTCGCGAGACAGCTCGTTGAGCTTCGCCAGGGCGTCAGCCGCGGGGTCGGCCTGCACACCGCCGGCCAGCGCACCCGACATGACGGCCAGCGCGACTATCGCACCTGCGACGGGTCGACGAATTCCACGTGTGATCCGTTGCGTGCGGTCGAAGCTCAAGATTTCGCATCCTCACAACTGCCGTTGGGTAGCGGGCCAATCTGGGCGTAGGTCTCAGACAGGTTACGAAACGGCTTCGGGGTTGTCCAACAGAAGCCCCGAATTTAGCAGCAGGACGGGAATATTTTCGCTGCGAGTACGGTTTGGCGACTCTAGGCAACGCCAGGTTCACCGTGGCGGTGGATCGGAACCAGCCGCAGTCGCGGCGCCATCCCCACGTCAGCGAGCACCTCGAGCGCCCGGCGCTCGTCGGCGCGCAACGTCTCGGGGATTCCCAGCAACACACTGACGACGCAGTCGTCGCATCCGGGCCCCCGCACCGCGCAATCGTCGCAATCGATGACGACGCTGCCGGTGTCGGACATCTCGTCCCGTGCCATGAGCACTCCTCTCGTTGAGTCATCCGCACGCTAACGGCGCCCACCGACAGGACACGCCGCCCAGCGAGCGGCGGAGAACTACACCGGTGTCAGTCACCCCGCCTACGGTCATCGCCATGGGTCGACCCGGCAGCCCGCCCACTGCACGTAGCGCCGCACCGGCGCAGATGACGCTCGACGAACTCGAGGGCGAGTCCGGACTGTCGCTGCGCGACACCACGTTCGTCGTCGTCGATCTGGAGACCACGGGCGGCCGCGCCAACGAGAGCGCACCGGGCCGCGGCGACCACGACCAGATCACCGAGATCGGGGCGGTCAAGGTGCGCGGTGGCGAGGTCATCGGCGAACTCGCCACGCTGGTCGACCCTGGCAGATCGATTCCGCCGCAGATCGTCTCGCTCACCGGCATCACCACCGCGATGGTGCGCGACGCCCCGCGCATCGAGTCGGTGCTGCCGTCGTTCCTGGAGTTCGCCAAGGGCGCGGTCGTGGTCGCGCACAACGCGGGGTTCGACATCGGCTTCCTGCGCGCGGCGACCGAACGCTGCGAGCTCGTCTGGCCGCGACCGCCCGTGCTGTGCACGGTCAAGCTCGCCCGCCGCGTGCTGACCCGTGAGGAGGCGCCGAGCGTCAAGCTCTCGGCCCTGGCCCGCCTCTTCCGCGCGACGACGACGCCGACCCACCGCGCGCTCGACGACGCGCGGGCCACCGTCGACGTCCTGCACGCCCTGATCGAGCGCGTCGGCAACCAGGGCATACACACCTATCCGGACCTGCGGTCGTACCTGCCCGACGTCACGCCGGCCCAGCGCAGCAAACGGCACCTGGCCAACGCCGTGCCGAGTCGGCCCGGCGTCTACCTGTTCCGCGGACCCGCCGACGAGGTGCTCTACGTCGGGACGGCGATCGACCTGCGCCGCCGGGTCAAGCAGTACTTCAACGGCGCCGACACCCGCACCCGGATGAAGGAGATGGTCGCTCTCGCAACGGCTGTCGACCACGTCGAGTGCGCGCACGACCTCGAGGCCGGCGTGCGGGAACTACGCCTCCTCGCCGCGCACGCCCCGCCCTACAACCGGCGCTCCAAGTTCCCGCACCGCTGGTGGTGGGTGGCTCTGACCGACGAGCCGTTCCCCCGCTTCTCGGTGGTCCGCAACCCGACGCACGACGACATCGTCGGCCCGTTCCGGGCCCGGGCCGACGCCGCCGAGACCGCCGAGCTGATGGCGCGCCACACCGGTCTGCGCACCTGCGGCGGCCGCCTGGCCCGCACCGCACGACACGGCACCAAGTGTCCGGAGCGGGAACTCGCGCCGTGCCCGGCGGCGCGCGACGTCGGCGCCGAGGAGTACGCCCCGGCGAGCGAGCGGGCCCGGCGGCTCATCACCGGAGCCGAGCGCACCGCTCTTGCCTCGGCACTGGCCGCGGTCGACGACCTCGCTGCCCGGGGTCTCTACGAGACCGCGGCGCGGCTGCGCGACCACGTGGCCACCACGATCGACGTCCTGTGGCGGGGGCAGCGGCTCCGGGCTCTGGTCGACGTCGCGGAACTTGTCGCGGCACGGCCCGACGGGAGCGGCGGCTGGCACCTGGCGGTGGTGCGGAACGGTCAGCTCGGCGCGGCGGGCAACGCCGCCCGCGGGGTGCCGCCGATGCCGGTCGTCGAGGCCATCTGCGCGGGCGCTCAGACCATCCTCGCGATGCCTGCGCCCCTGGGCGGGGCGTTGGTCGAGGAGACCGCCCTGATCGCACGGTGGCTGAGCCAGCCGGGCGTGCGGATCGTGCGCGTCGCCACGCGAACGGACCAGGAGACCGGCGGAGACGTCGGCTACGCCAGCCCCATCGGCGCCGCGGGTGCGCTGACCGAGTGGGCGGCGCTCGCGCGCTCGGCGCGGCTGGCGGCGCGTCAGTTCACCGAGGATCCCCTCGACGACCGCTACGGGGTGACACCCGTGCCACGTCCGCTGCGAGCGTCCGGGTGAACCGGACGCTCACAACTTCTGGGTGAAACGCACGCTCACAACTTCTGGGTGAACCTCACCCAGCGGCCCAGGAGGCGTTCTGCCGCACCGGAATCCAGCGCCTCGGTCGCCCGGGCCAGGCCCGACTCCCAGGCCGGCACCCACTTGGCGTCGCTGGACAGTCC
>JAQSXQ010000255.1 GCA_029256565.1 Mycobacterium sp. | reverse complement strand
ACGTCGCTGCGCGGAAGGTGCGGTGGTGGCAGCGCGAACAGCAGGTTAACAATTGGTATAGACCAATTGGGGTTACACTTGCGCCATGCGTCTGCTGGAGGAGACCGAGGCCGTGCTGCGCTCACTACGCGGAGTCTGGGACGAGGAAGCCGTCGACGAACTCGACCATGCACTGCAGGCCGCGGCGTGCGCCATGGCCGACGGCGCCGACGACGAACTGGTCCTCGCCGCCGCCCTGCACGACGTCGCGCACAGCCCGTTGCTCGGCGCCTCGTCCGCACACGATGAGGAGGCCCAGCGGTGGCTCCGCCCCCGATTCGGCGACCGGGTCGCATGGCTTGCAGGCGCACACGTCGCCGCCAAGCAGTACCTGGTTGCCACCGAACCCGGTTACGTCACAGGCCTTTCCGAGACGTCGGTGCGCTCGCTCGCGGCTCAGGGCGGCGCCCACGTCGATGAAGGCTTCACCGGCCACGAGTGGTGGCCCGACGCCGTGCGACTGCGTCGCTACGACGACGCGGCGAAGGATCCCGAGGCGCCGGGTGCCACGATCGCCGACGTGCTGGCGGTGGCCCGACGGGTGCTGGAGAGTTCGGACACGGAGCGAGTCGACGGGTGAGCAAGCCCTACCTCATCCGCACCTCGCTGGAGGAACTGCTCGGCGACCTGGTCGAGGGCGATCCGTTCCCTCCGGAGCGCGAACTGGCGGCACGGTTCGGGGTCGCCCGCGAAACCGTGCGCCAGGCGCTGCACGAGCTGCTAGTGGAGGGCCGCATCGAACGTCGCGGCCGCGGCACGGTGGTGGCGAAGTCCAAGCTGACGCAACCACTTTCGCTGCGGTCGTACACCGAGGGTGCGCTGCGCATGGGCCGCAAACCCGGTCGCATCCTGGTCACCTGGGACGACGTCGCCGCGCCTGCCGATCTCGCGGCAGCCCTCGGCGTCGCCGACGGCGAACCCGTCATGCGGCTGGAGCGCATCCTGCTCGCCGACGGCCAGCGCATCGGGTTGGAGAACACCCATCTGCCCCTGCACCGCTTCGGTGGGTTCAAGGAGACGTTCGACCCGACGACGTCGCTCTACGCTGCGATCCGGGCGACCGGCGTCGTGTTCGGTTCCGCCACCGAACGCATCGAGACGGTGCTGGCGTCACCGCGCGAGGCAGGGCTGCTGGAGTCGACGACCGCGATGCCCATGCTCCGGCTGCACCGCCGTTCGCTCGACACCGACGGCACCCCGATCGAGGTCGTGCACGCGCTGTACCGCGGCGATCGCGTGGCGTTCGAGGCAACTCTCACCGATGGCGACTGAGCGCGCGAGATCGGCAGTAGGGTCGGCACGTGCCCGCCTTCCATCCCGAACTGGAGCGCGCTGCCCGGTTCTTGCCCCGAACCCTCATCACGCCACGCTCCCTGCGGTACCTCCGCATGGCCATGCCGCTGATGGACCGCCGCGTACCCGGTGACGTCGAGAAGCTGACCCTGCCGTCCGGGGTCGGCGTCCGGTTGCACCGCCCAGCTGGCGTGACGGCGCCCGGCCCCGCGCTGCTGTGGATCCACGGTGGCGGCTACGTCATCGGCAGCGCCGCACAGGACGACGTCACCTGCCGCCGGTTCGCGCGCGAGCTGGGCATCACCGTCGCGGCCGTCGACTATCGACTGGCACCCGAATTCCCCTATCCCGCACCGCTCGACGACTGCTACGAGGCGCTCGCGTGGCTCGCAGCCCTGCCCGCGGTCGATTCGACCCAGGTCGCGATCGGCGGTGCCAGCGCGGGCGGAGGTCTCGCGGCGGCGCTGGCGCTGCTGGTGCGCGATCGCGGTGAGATCGACCTCGCCGCGCAGGTCCTCGTCTACCCCATGCTCGACGATCGCTCCGCGACCCAGGAGGGCCTCGACAGCCCCCAGCACCGGATGTGGACCCAGACGTCGAACGCCTACGGCTGGTCGGCCTACCTCGGCGGCGCCGACCCGAACGTCGCGGTGCCCGCCCGCCGCGACGACCTCGCGGGCCTACCGCCGGCCTGGGTGGGCGTCGGCACGTGCGACCTCTTCCACGACGAGGACCTGGTGTACGCCGAGCGCCTCCGCGCGGCGGGCGTCCCGTGCGACGTCGAGGTGGTCGAAGGCGCCTTCCACGGATTCGACGGCGTGGCACCCAAGGCCGAGGTCACCAGGCACTTCATCGAGGGTCAGGTCGAGTTCCTGCGACGGACGTTCAAGCAGACGGAACCGGCCTCCGCCTGAAGCCGTCGCCACCGAGGGTGGCCGAGCCCCGTGCCGCGTTCTCCGCATGCGGTTGCCCCAGCGGGATGCGGCTGACCTCGTCGAGCCGGTCGTAGACCTCGGCAGGCAGATCGAGGTCGAGCGCCGCGAGGTACCCGTCGAGCTGCTCGATGGTCCGCGGGCCGGTGATCGGCACGACGCCCGTCGACGAGCGCCGCGCCCGCTCCAGCATCCACGCCACCGACACGTCGGATGCGGGTGCGCCGAGTTCGTCGGCCGCGGCCAGTACGGCGTCCACGATCGCCGACTTCGCGGGCCCGTCCTCGGTGTGCACGACGGCTGCCAACTTCGTGAGCCTGCCCTCTTCGCCGTTGCGGTACTTGCCGGTGAGCAACCCGCCGCCCAGCGGCGACCACAGGGCCGCGCCGATGCCGAGCGCCTCGGCCATCGGCAGGTTGTCGCGCTCACCGCTGCGTTCGACCAGGCTGTACTCGAATTGCACGGCGGCGATGGGGATTTCACCCCGCAGCTCCGCCAGCGTCGTCGCGCGTGACGTCATCCACGCCGGGAAGTTGGACAGCCCGGCGTAGAGCACCTTGCCCGCACGCGCCAGGTCGTCGAAGGCGCGCACGATCTCGTCGAGCGGCGTGACGAAGTCCGGCCAGTGCACCCAGAGCAGGTCGATGTAGTCGGTGTCGAGACGACGCAGGCTCGCCTCGACCGAGCGGAACATGGCGCGGCGCCCGTTGCCGGTCTGCAGCACGCCGCTGCCCTCGGAGGTTCCTCCAACCGCGAACTTGGTCGCGACGGTGAACTGGTCCCGGCGGCCGGCCAGCAGTCGGCCGAGGATCTCCTCGGACTCCCCCACCTGGTAGGTGGCCGCCGTGTCGATGAACGTGCCGCCTGCGTCGGCGTACCGGTCGAGCACGGTGCGGGCGACGTCCTCCTCCGCCCCGTGTCCCCAGCGCGTGCCGAAGTTACCCGCGCCGAGCGCCAGGGCCGAGACGCGGAGGCCGTTGTTCCGTCCGAAGGTGAAGTGCTCCATGACGGGAACAATCCGCGCCCGGCTGGGTTTATTTCACGACACCCAGATCGACAGCAGATTCTCGTGATCGATCGAAGGCCACCGAGCCCGCCACGACGGTGGCGACGACCATGTCCGACGCCAGCTCGGCCAGCACCTCGTCCGGCGATGCTGCCAGAACGCACAGGTCACCCGGCTGTCCCGGCGCGACGGTGCGGCGGTGCGTTGGCTGCTCGGGCTCGCCGTGAAACAGTTCGAGCGCGGTCCTGGCCGACACCGCCTCGCCCGGCCCGAGCGGCGCCCCGGACGCCGTCGTGCGCCGTACCGCGGCCCGCATCGCCGCCCACGGGTCGGCGTCGCCGAACGGCATGTCCGTCGACAGCACGACCGGCACGTCCGCGGCGAGCAGCGAACCGAGCCGCCACAGCTGACCGTGGTCGTCGACCGGGACGTCGACCAGGTACTGGTCGCCGCGTTCGCACACGAAGTTCGGCTGGGTCGCGACGACGACGCCGAGGTCGGCGAGGTCCGCCAGGCAGTCGTCGGGCACCATCGCGGCGTGCTCGATGCGGTCCCCTGGCACGGCGCCCGCGGCGCGCAGGGCAGCGATCGTCACCACCAGTTGAGCTGCGGTCACGCAATGCACGGCGACGTGGCCACCCTGCCGGTGCCTCGCCTCGATCCAATCGGTCAGCTCGGCGAGGTCGAGCCCGTCGTCGTGCAGGATGCGCTTGCCGGGCGCCAGGCAGTGCACGTGCTGCAGGAGGTCGCCGTGGCGACGCGCCTCCGCGAACGCCACCACGTCGTCGACACCCAGGTCAGGCGTCGCGTCGGTGACGCCCGTGACGCCGTAGGACGCGAGCCTGCGACTCACCCGCGACAGTCCACCCGCCACGCCGACCTCGCTGCGCTGCAGACCGCCGGACCAGCCGCGGTCGTTGCTGCGCAGCCTGCCGTCGGGGTGTTCCGGCAGACCGACGTGGGCCAGGCCCGCCGAGTTGAGCGTCCACAGCACCCCGCTGCGGTGCTGCACGCGTACCGGCACCGGCGGCGCCAGCGCGTCGAGTCCGTCGCGGTCGAGCGGCCCGGCCACCGCCTCGTGGTAGCCGATCGCCCGGATCCAGCCGTCCTCCCCGATGGGCGCGGCGCCGAGGGCGCGGCGCAGGTCGTCGGCGCCGAGCACTTCGTGCGGGCCGACGCGCACCGACGTCAGCGCTGCCGCCGCGGAGTACAGGTGCACGTGGTGGTCGTGCAGTCCGGGCACGACGGTGCCGTGCGCGGCGTCGATCACCTCCTCGCCGCGGCCCGGTTCCAGGCGC
>JAQSXQ010000254.1 GCA_029256565.1 Mycobacterium sp. | reverse complement strand
CCAGTGCCCACCATCTGTGCTACAACCTCGGATTCGTCGAGGTGGCCGCGTCGGAGATCAGGTGTGCGATGGTGGCAAAGCCATCGCCTGCCAGTCCCGGGCCGCGACCAATTCCGGGATGAGCGGCTCGGTCAGCAGGCGCACGTCATCGACCTCGTCACCGGGATAACGCACCGTGTGGGCGGCGGTGGGCACGTCGCCACCCACGCCGACCACCGTGGTGCCGCGTGGGCCGGTCCACTCGGCCATCTGGGCCTCCCACTTCGACCCGGCGAATACCAGCATCCGCAGGTCGCTGTTCTTGGTTCGGTACACGTCGACATGGCTCCAGTCGCCGGTCTCGCATCCGATCGCCGAGCGCCGCGGCCCCTCACGAAACATCAAGGCGCCCTGCTGAGCCGACGACCAGCGACGTGCGGGCGCCACCAGGTGCGTCTCGTCATCCCCGAGCAGCAATTCGGAAACCTGAGGACGCCAATCGCTTTCGGTGGACAGCAGGCGGTCACTCGCATGCGCCGCCGACTCGATGGCGGTGACCAGGTCATCGGTCGGGGTTCCGGTGAGCTGACATTCCAGTGCCATCAGCAGCGCCAGGGTGTGCTGGTAGCTGCGGCAGGCCACCCCACCAACTTCGGGTTCGGCCAACAACTCGACCGTCTCCCGGCAGCGTGTGGTGATGGCGGAACCGGGCGTGTTGGTAAGCGCGACGGTATGCGCCGCACCATCGATCCGTTCCAGCGCATCCAGGGTCTCGATCGACCCGCCGGTCGCCGACGTGGCCACCACGAGGGTGCCCCGGCCCCACTGCGGCAGCAACTCCGAGGACGCGATCTCGGACACCGCACAGATGCCCCTTGCCCTCAGGCGCGCGGCGGCGACCCCGCCGGCGAAGGCCGACGAGCCCATGCCGAGCAGGACGACGCGCTCCACGTCACCGGGAAGGACATGGACCCAAGGGTTCCGGGCGGCCATGGCGCCGGCCAGATCGGTCAGCACGTCGGGCTTGCGGGCGAGATCGGCGGCGAATCCGTCGGGTTTCATCGGCTCGTTTCGTTGAGTAGTGCGGGCAGTGCCGCGTCCGGGACGTACATCCAGCGCGGTAGGTGGCGGCCTGCGTAGACGATTTCGCGCAGCACCTGTTGCAGTCGGAAGGCGCCGAGAGCGTGCTCGATGTGCAGGTGGGCATTCCCGACCTGAGCCAGCCGCTCGATGTAGGCCCCGTACAACGCCGTCCGCGCAGCCCTGTCGACCTCGGCGAGTGCGTCTGCGCCGAGATCTGAGCGTTTGACGGCGACGATGGCCACGTGGGACAGCGACTGCAGGATGCCGGCGAGATCGACGGCGGCCGGTACCGGCAGGACCCGTTCGGCTGGGGGGAGGACCGGATTGCCGTCGAAGTCGGTGATGACCAACTGATCGCCGGTGCGCAGCACCTGACCGACGTGCAGGTCCCCGTGCGCATCGATGACCGGCACGTCCACCAGCCCGGACAATCCGTCCAGGATGCGTGCGATGTCGTCGGCGTGCCCGGTGAGCAGCGACGCGTTGGCCGGACCCGCCAGCAGGCGAGCCTCAGCCAGGACGGCGAAAGCGTTGTCGCGCCAGCGCTTCGCGTCGGCGGGCGTCGACCGGGTCGATGTGCTGAGCAGCGCCGCGTGCAGGTCGGCGACCACCACGCCCAGGGCGCCGCAGGTTTCGGCAACGGGACCGAGATCGCCCTTGGTGGCCGCGACGATGAACAGATCCTTCGCCCAGATCCAGCCGTCGACGGCACCCGGAAGGTAGCCGTTCACCGTCGCGACCAGAGTGTCAGCGCCGCCCTCGGGCGTCCAAGTGACCACGCCCCACGGGGTCGGCATGGACGTGAACCCGGCGGCGGTCAGAGCCGAGAGCCGGCCCGGCGCGGGATGCGGCCCGGGCTGCAGGTGGGTAGCCCACTTGACGACGGCCTGCTCGCCGACGATGACCGACTCGTTGGTCTGATCGACGGTGATCGGGCGTTCGGTGCCCGGTAGATATCCGTCTGTCCAGGACACCACGGAGAACCGGCCGTGCACCGAACGGCCGGGGGACTGGGCGAGCAGGCGCACCAACGCGTCGGCGGCGCCGTCGCCCGCCGTCGCGCGCTGCCAACTGCCGGGTGACCCGATCACCGGAACGGCCGACAACGTCCCGTCGTGCTCGACGATTGCCAAGGCATGGCCTTCGTCGAGGATGAGGAGATCGGCGGGCGCCGTCTGCAGATCGGGCGGCACGAGTCAGTCGGAAGTCGTCAGATGGGACACACCAGTGCGTTCGATGACGTCAGCGGCCAGGCTCAGGCCATCACGTCCGCGGACGGCCGCACCGATCGCGGACACCCGGTCCCGGAGATCGTGATCGGCCAGGATCCGGTCCACCGCGCCGGTCAGGTCGGCGTCGGCGAAATGGTAGGTGTCCAACCGCACGCCCAAGTTCAATTCGTCGATGCGCTGGGCGTTTTCGTACTGGTCCCAGAACAGTGGGAGCACGATCAGCGGCTTGCCGAAATGCAACGCCTCGGTGGTGGTGTTGTTGCCGCCGTGCGAGATCACCGCATCCACGAGTGGGATGATCCTGGTCTGCGGAAGCATCTGCGCCCCGACCATGTTGTCGGCCAGCGTGATCTTGTCCGCCTGCGGGCCCTTGCTGACGATGAAGCGATGCCGGGTGGTTGCCAGGACGTCGACCAGGCGCTGCATCAGCGCCACGTCGGCGGCGCCGAGCGAACCCAGCGACAGATAGATCAGAGCGCTGTCGTCGGGGCGATCGGCCATCGCCGCGGGAAGTTCGTAGTCCTCGTCGGTCTCCCGGATGCTGGAATCCACCCGCGTCCACGATGCGTCCAACGGACGCCTGTCGACGTAATCGGCCTCCGCCGGATAGATGTAGATGGTGGCCGCGTTGTCGCGCGGCATGAACTCCAGTTCGGGCAGCGGCTCACCGCCCTGTGCGCGGACCCAGGCGTCGAAGTCCTCCCACATCGGGCGAAGGACCCGGTCGAATTCGGCGAGATAGGCGGGCCAGTCGGATCTGTCGTCACTGGGCAGACCCGAGAAGGGCGGCGGGACATCGGGTCCGGGGACTTCCAGCGGACTGCACGAGATGAACCGAACGAAGGGCTTTCCCGCGGTGGCCAGCGCCGGGAAGAGGACCACGTTGTCTTCGACGATCACGTCGGGTTGATGCTTCTCGATGATCTCGCGTAGTCGGGGTTCGCAGTACTTGGCGCCGTCGATGAGTGCCTGATAGGTGGGCCCGATGAAGGTCTCCAGCTGATCCAGGGTCGGCTTGGCGAACTCCGGTGCGGTCTCGGCGATGAAGTCGGTCCAGAATTGGCCTGCGTCAGCATCTTCGGTGCCCTCGGCCGGCGCAGCCAGATCGACGAGTTCCTCGATGAAGCCGTACTTGGCGATCTTGCCGGCCCATGACGACTCTGCGGCGAAGACGATGGTGTGGCCGCGGTCGCGGAGTTTGGCGGCAACGCCGATGCATTGGTTGGTGGGCCCATATGCGGACTCCGGCCAGAACATGATGGTCAACGCCTGGGACATCATTCGGTCCTTTCGCCGTCAGCGCGGCGGGGTAGGGGATGGCCGGTGACCACCCGCGCGTAGTCGAGGATCAGTTCGGTGGAGGCGTCGGCATCCAGGCTCGGATGGCGGGCCACCATGCGGTATCCGTAAGCGTCTTCGAGGGCCACGATGTTGCGGGCGATGGTGAGCGACGGTGAGGTCAGCGTGAACACACCCTGCGCGGCACCGGATTCCAAGATGATCTGGTACATCGCCACCTGCCGGTCGAACAGTGCGGTGAGCAGCACGGCGTAGGTCGGGTAACGGCCGGCGGCCCCACCCAGCTCACACAGCAGCTTGACCGCCGGGTCGTCGGAATCGACGGGCAGACCGGACTCGATGGTGAGGACCAGACGGCGGTCGGGTTCGGCAATGCCCTCGATCCGGCGGAGGCGGTCGTCGTAGAACCGCTCCATACCCGCTCTGTTGGCCTCCACGAGGAGCGTCTGCACGTCGGGGAAGTGGTAGAGGACGGCTCCCGAAGTGAGCCCTGCCTCGGCCGCGACCTGGTTGAGCTGGACATCGGCGCCGTGTTTCATCACCGCCCGCTGGGCAGCGTGCAGCAGGTTGGCGCGTCGTTCGGTGCGGCTGACCGCCACGGGCGTGCCTCCCACTCGTCTGTCATGAGCCACCGTGCCAGAAAGGTTGCCATAGCGGAAGCATTTCTTGAACAGAAACTCAGGTTTTACCTTTGTAACCGGATTGACATGGCATTTCTGGTCTTGTGTTCCCTGAATGGCAGTGCAACTATCGTCCTGCCATCGACCGCATCGCCGATGGCGGTCCCGATCGACAACGGAGCAGGGCGTGAGAACGAGCGACGAGTTGCGTGACGCAGAGCCACGGCCCGTGTGGTGGGACGGTGTGCACACCGGCCCGCAGACTCAGCCGTTGCGCGGGCGCATCAAAGCCGATCTCGTCGTCGTGGGTGGGGGATACACCGGGCTGTGGGCGGCGATCGAAGCGCTCACCGCCGACCC
>JAQSXQ010000253.1 GCA_029256565.1 Mycobacterium sp. | reverse complement strand
GTTCGCGTCGATGGCGCTGTCGGTCGCCGAACGCCTCCGCAAGCAGGGCATCGGCGTGACCGTGGTCGATCCCCGCTGGGTCCTGCCGGTGCCGCCCGTGGTGGTCGAGTTGGCCAGGGACCACGGGCTGGTCGTCACCCTCGAGGACAACGGCGTGCACGGCGGTGTGGGGTCCGCGGTGTCGTCGGCGCTGCGCCGCGCCGAGGTCGACGTGCCGTGCCGCGACGTCGCGATGCCGCAGGAGTTCCAGGACCACGCCTCGCGCGGCGAGGTGCTCACCGCCGTCGGTCTGACCGACCAGAACGTCGCCCGCCAGATCACCGGCTGGGTGGCCGCGCTGCCGAGCCCGTCGAGTGAGTCCGAGGTCGGCGACCGCATCGACTAGTCGGCGCGGCTAGTCTCCTGCCATGGACGCCGAACTCGAGCGCTGGAAGTCCGCCGGGCAGTACTTCGACTATCTCGGCTTCGACGTGTTCCACCGCGTCGACGGCCTACCGCTCGGCGAGGGCCCGGTCCTGCTGCTGATCCACGGCTATCCGTTCAACTCGTTCGATTGGGTCCGCATCTGGCCCACGCTGGTTCGGCGGTTCACCGTGATCGCGCCCGACATGCTGGGGATGGGCTTCTCGGACAAGCCGTCGATCTACCAGTACTCGGTGCACGACCACGCCGACGTGCACGAGGCGCTGCTGGCCCACCTCGGTGTCACCCGGTGCCACGTGTTGGCGCACGACCTCGGCGACTCGGTCGCCCAGGAACTGTTGGCCCGGCACGAGTTCGGCGACTGGTCTTATGCCGCAGTCGAATTCGAGTCGATCACGTGGCTGAACGGCGGCATGTTCAACGAGGCGTACGCGCCGCGGCTGGTGCAGAAGCTGATGTCGCGCACCCCGTTGGGCGACGCCTTCGCTCGCCTTCAGAACGGCCCGGTGATGCGTCGGGTCATCGACCGCACCCTCGACGAACTGTTCGGCCCGAACACCAAGCCGACCCCGCACGAACTCGATCGGTTCCACCAGATCCTCGAGTACAACGACGGGGCCGCGGTGATGCACAAGGCGGGTCGCTTCGTCGCCGACCGCTATCAGCACCGGAACCGATGGGTCCGCGCCATGCGTCAGACGGCCGTGCCGATGCGGCTGATCGACGGGCCCGCGGACCCGAACTCCGGTGCGCACATGGCCCGTCGGTACGCCGAGGTGATCCCGGACGCCGACGTGGTGATGCTGGCCGACGACATCGCGCACTGGCCGCAGCTCGAGGCGCCCGATGCGGTGCTGACGCACTTCCTGGCCCACGTCGATCGAGTTGCGGCAGGTTGACTCTCAGCCCTCGGGGTCTGCGGGGTCCTCGGCGGCCTTGGCGTCTGCTTTGCCGACCGCGGCGGCCGCCTGAAGTGCGTCGCTGAGGATCGGCACGGTCAACTCGCGCTGCCAGCGTCGCGCGCCGGCGTCGGCGAGGAACGCCTCGACCGCCGCGGGCACGTCGTCCGGGTTGGCCGGTGGCTGCCAGTCCCAGCACAGCCTGCGCACGGTGTCGGGGGTCAGCAGGTTCTCCGACGGCACCGTGAGTCGTTGCGACAGATCGGTCAGCGCTGCCTTGGCGGCCTCGAGGCGCGCTGCGGCCTCCGGCTTGCGGCGCGCCCACCGCGAGGCGGGCGGCGGTCCGGACTGCGGATCCGACGACGTCGGCATGTCCTCGGAACGGCGGGCGCGAGCCAGCGCGTCCAGCCACACCTGAGCGCTGCGGCGCTGCCGGTTGCCGCCGAATATCGGTAGCGCCGTGAGCTTTTCGGCCGTGTCGGGGTCGGTGGTCGCGGCGTTGACGATCGCCGAGTCGGGCAGGATGCGCCCGGGCGCGATGTCACGGCGCTGGGCGATGCCGTCGCGCGTGGTCCACAGTTCGCGTACGGCGGCCAGCGCCCGCGGGTTGCGGATCTTGTGGATGCCCGAGGTGCGGCGCCAGCGGTCGCGTCGCGTTGGCGGGGCCACGTAGGTCCGGAGGTGCTCGAATTCCTGGGCGGCCCAGTCGCTCTTGCCCTGCTCCTCGAGTACGGCGGCGACGGCGTCGCGCAGCTCGAGCAGGACTTCGACGTCCAGCGCGGCGTAGTTCAGCCATTCGGCGGGCAGCGGGCGCTTCGACCAGTCGGCTGCGCCGTGGCCCTTCATCAGTTGCAGGCCGAGCAGGCGTTGCACCATGGCGGCGAGGTTCACCCGGTCGAATCCGGCGAGCCTGCCTGCCAATTCGGTGTCGTACAGGCGTGGCGGGACCATGCCGATTTCGGCGAGGCACGGCAGATCCTGGTCGGCGGCGTGCAACACCCACTCGTCGGTGGCGAGCACGCGGGCCACCGGCGCCATCGTCGCAATGGGGTCGGCGCCGTGGTTGACGGGGTCGATCAGCACGGTGCCCGCGCCGCGGCGGCGGATCTGCACCAGGTAGGCCCGGTTCGAGTAGCGGAAGCCCGACGCGCGTTCGGCGTCGATCGCGAACGGTCCGCTGCCGGATGCCAGGAACTCGGCGGCGTCGGCGATGTCGCTCGGATACATCGCCAGCGGGGGAACGCCGTCGGCGGGCGCCAGCAGGGGGGTGGCGTCGGGCTCGGCCTCTTCGGGCGTGCCGGGGCCGGGGTCTTCCGGGATGTCCGTCATGTCAGGCGCGGGTGCGGGAGTTCAGGTCCGTGACACCCGCCGGTGGTAGGCCCGCGGCGTGCTCGAGCACCTCGCAGAACGCTTGGACGTGGGGGCCCAGTTCCAGATTGGTCGCCGTCCACGACGCCCGGAGTTCGAGTTGGTGCGCCCGCGGGGGACCGGAGATGTCGCCGTAGCGGACCGAGGTCGTGGCCGTGACCGTGCCGCCCAGGGCGGTGACGGCGTCGCCGCTGACCTCCAGCGCGTCCACCAGCCAGCTCCACGCAACCTCGGGGAGCAGCGGGTCGACGGCCTCCATCGAGTCGAGGTCGGCCTGGATGTAGGCGACCAGGCGCATGGTGCCGTCCCAGGCTTCTGCGCCTTCGGGGTCGTGCAGCAGGATGAGCCTGCCGAAGGCGTCGCCCTCGGAGCGTTCGGGCACGATCGCCGTCTCGGGGTGCCGGACCTCGGCGCCGAGGGCGTAACTGAACGGCGCGAGGCGCTGCGGGGGACGGATCGGGCCGAGTTCGATCTCCGCCCGCACGGTAGCGGCATTCATCGCCGCGACCGCTTCGCGGAATGGAGCCGGTTCGGCGGAGGTCACGGCGTTTGACGCTAGACCATTTGGGCAGGTGACGGCGCAGGCGCGCCGTAGTGGCCCGACATGGCAGCATGGATGACGATGAATACCCGCCGTGACCTGCCCGAGTCCCCCTATCTGGCTGCGGCCGGCGGCCGCAAGCCCCACCGGGTTCCGGTGTGGTTCATGCGGCAGGCCGGGCGTTCGCTACCCGAGTACCGCCAACTGCGGGCCAAGAACACCATGATGCAGGCCTGCTTCGACGCCGAACTGATCAGCGAGATCACGTTGCAGCCGGTGCGCAGGCACGGTGTCGATGCAGCAATCCTGTTCTCCGACATCGTCGTTCCGTTGCGCGCCGCGGGCATCGGCCTCGACATCGTGCCCGACGTCGGACCGGTGATCGACCACCCGATCCGCACCGCCGCCGACGTCGCCGCGGTGCGTCCGCTCGACGCCGCGGAGGTCGCTCCGGTCGCCGAGGCCATCGGCATGCTCGTCGGCGCGCTTGGCGACGTGCCGCTGATCGGGTTCGCGGGCGCCCCGTTCACGCTGGCGTCCTACCTCGTCGAGGGCGGGCCGAGCCGCAACCACGAGCGCACCAAGGCGATGATGCTTGGCGAGCCGCAGACGTGGCACGCGCTGATGAGCAAGCTCACCGACGTCACGATCGCCTTCCTGCGCACGCAGCTCGACGCCGGCGTCGACGCCATCCAGCTGTTCGATTCCTGGGCGGGCACGCTGTCGCTGGCCGACTACCGCCACTTCGTGCTGCCGCACAGCACGCGGGTGTTCGAGGCCCTTGCTTCGTACGGCGTGCCGATGACGCACTTCGGCGTCGGCACCGCCGAACTGCTAGGCGCGATGGGCGAGGCCGGCGCGACGGTGGTAGGCGTCGACTGGCGCACCACGCTCACCGACGCCGCGACGCGCGTCGGCCCCGGCAAGGCGCTGCAGGGCAACCTCGACCCCGTGGTGCTCCTCGCGGGCTGGCCCGCGGTGGAACGCGCGGTGCGCGGCGTCGTCGAGGACGGCAGACGAGCCGTCGACGCAGGTGCCACCGGGCACGTGTTCAACCTCGGCCACGGCGTACTGCCGCCGACCGATCCGGGCATCGTCACCGACGCGGTGGCGCTGGTGCACTCGTTGTGAGTCGGGCCGTGCCGTCGTACTGCGTGGTCGGAGGCGGAATCTCCGGGCTGGTGGCGGCGTATCGGCTGCGCGTGACGGCGGGCCCGAATGCGTCGATCACGCTGTTCGACCCGGCCGATCGCCTCGGCGGTGTGCTGCGCACCGAGCGGATCGGCGGCCAGGCCGTCGACGTCGGCGCCGAGGCGTTCATCGCCCGCAGGCCGGAGGTGTCGGCGCTGCTGGC
>JAQSXQ010000252.1 GCA_029256565.1 Mycobacterium sp. | reverse complement strand
GTCCGGCGTCCGTTGACGCCCTGCCGCCCGCCCCAGAAGCCCCCGGTGATGCGCACTTCGTCCTGTCCGAGCGGCCGGCGCGCGCCGCGAAGGGGAGCGACGGGAGCCTGGGGCTGCGTCGTGGTGGTCTGCATGGTCATCCCTTGAACGCTCCCGACATGAATCCGCGGACATAGTGGCGCTGCAGCACCAGGAACAGGACGACGCACGGGAGCGCGAGCACGACGACTCCCGCCTCCGTCGCGCCGTAGTCGATGACGCCCTGCACCTGCACCCGGAGGTTCGACACGGCCAACGGCAGCGTCATCCGGTTCGTATCAGTGATGAGGATGAGCGGCGCCATGAAGTCGTTCCATGCCGCGAGGAATGCGAACATGCCGACGGTGATGAGTCCCGGCTTGACCGCGGGGATGAGAACGCGCCGCAGCGCTCCGAAAGTCGTGGCGCCGTCGACCATGGCGGCCTCGTCGAGTTCGCGCGGGACCGATTCGAACGAGATGCGCATCATGAACATCGAGAACGGCAGCTGGAACATCGTCAACACGATCGCGACACCCACAAGCGAGTTGCTGAGCCCCACTGCGCTGAGGATCACGTAGAGCGGAATCAGCAGCGTCGCATACGGCACCATGAGGATCGCGAGGACGGTGAGGAACAGCAGGTTCTTACCGGGGAACGAGAACCGCGCGAACGCATAGCCGCCGAACGTCGAGACGACCAGGGTGAGCAGTACTGTCAGCACGGCCACGAAGGTCGAGTTGCCCAGGTACACCCAGATGCCGGCCTGGTAGTCCGCCAGCGCCGCGTAGTTGCCCAGTCCCCAGCCCTCGGGCTGGCTGGTGCCGGCGCGCGGCGCCACCGAAGACACCGCGGTCCAGATGAGCGGGTAGAGGAAGATGATCGCGAGCGCGGTCGTGAGGACCGCATACGGGATGCCGAATACCAGGCGCGCGGCGGATCCCCGGCCACGTCGCCGCGGCGTGCGCGTCCGGATGAGCCGCGTTGCCGAGGGAAGGGTCTGTGCAGTCATGTCGTGCTCCTTCAGTCCTCGTCGGCGCGGCGGAAGGCGCGCAGCTGGAAGATGTTGATGACGATGAGGGCGAGCAGCACGATGACCGACAGCGCAGCCGCGATGCCGAGGTTGTTCTGACCCTGGAACGCGACGTTGTAGATCAGCTGCACGATCGTCATGGTGCTGTTGTCGGGGCCGCCCTTGGTGAGGATGTAGAACTGCTCGAACGCGAGCAGTGACCCTGTGACGCAGAGCACGATCGTCAGCGCGAACGTCGGGCGAAGCAGCGGCACCGTGATGCTGCGGAACGTCTGCCAGGTCGATGCGCCGTCGATGCGCGCGGCCTCATACACGTCATCGGGGATCGCCTGGAGTCCGACCAGCATGAGCAGCATGTAGAAGCCGGCGTACCGCCACACGATGAGGAACACCGTTGACCACAGCGCACCCTCCGGCGTGCCCAGGAACGTGAAGCCCCACGCCTGCATGAGGTCGGCGAAGGGGCCGGCGTAAGGAGAGTAGAGGACGTAGAAGAGGAGGGATGCCGAGGCCAGGCCGAGTGCGCTCGGCACCAGGAACGACGTGCGCAGCAGCGACTTCCAGCGCGTGGACTCCTGCACCAGCAGTGCGAGTCCGAGGCCCAGGCCGATCAGCAGGACCGTCGTGATGACGGTGTACTTCAGCGTGAACCAGATCGAGTCCCAGAACAGCCGGTGCTCCACCGCGTCGACGTAGTTCTGGGGCAGGTTCCAGCCACGGTTGCCCGCCAGCAGTGGCCAATCGGACGCCGACATCTGTAGTACCAACATCAGCGGCACGAGGAAGACGAACACCACGAACAGCACGGTGGGCGAGGCGTACAGCCAGCCGCGCAGGGCGTCGCGTCGCGCTCGGGGCGTGCGGCGTCTGGCGGCGGGCGCGGTCGGTGGGCTCGCCGCGCGCGTCGACGGGGTCAGGGTGTCGGTGGACATGTCGTTCTCCGGGGGAGTGGGGTGGTGGCCCGGTCACCCCGGCCACCACCCGACGTCACTGGGCGAGGATCTCCGTGATCGCCTCGTTGTCGGCGTCGACCGTGTCGGTGCCCTCCAGGACGGCGTTGCGTACAAGGGTCAGCCACGGGCTTCCGGGCGCGTTGAACGCCTGCTGGAAATTCAGCGCCACGGGGGTGTCGCCCTCGGACGCCACTTCGTTGATCGTCACCAAGCGTGGATCCTTGGCGGCGTAGTCGTTGTCGGCGAAGTCCGCGCGCGAGACCACGTCGTTGTTCTTCGCGAGGACTTCGACCTGCGCCTCTTCCGACATCAGCCACGTCAGGAAGTTCCACGCCTGAGCCGACTGCTTAGAGTCCTTCGAGACGCCGATCCCGTCACCGCCGACGAACGTCGATGCGCCGCCGTCGACACCGGGGATGCCGGCCACCCCGGCGTCGAACGGCGTGGACGACAGGAGCGTCGCCGGGTAGAACATCAGGCCCACGTTCCCCTCGGTGAAGCCGGCCGTCCAGGTCGGGCCCGCTTCGTCCTGCGAGCTCGGCAGCACCGCGCCCGACTCCCACAGGTCGCGCCATGTGCCGTAGATCTCCTTGGCCGCGTCGCCTGCCAGCAGGGACTCGCGACCGTCGTCGCTCAGGACGTCCTCGCCCGACGCCCAGATGCTGGGGAACCACGTGAAGACGAGGCATCCGCCGCAGTTCAGGCCCGTCGCGGTTCCGTAGACGCCGTCCTTGCCGAGCGCTTGGATCTTCTTGGCCGCCTCGGCGTACTCCGCCATCGTGGCGGGTGCCTTCTCGGGGTCCAGGCCCGCCTCGGCGAAGAGCTCCTTGTTCCAGAACAGCATCGACAGGTCGAGCACGAAAGGCAGGACGTGCTCCTGGCCATCGGCGTCGGTTCCGGCCGACAGGTGCCCCTGGTTGATCTCGTCCTTGTAGTCGAGCTCGTCGATCTGGGCGCTGAGGTCCTGGAAGAGCCCCTGCTCGACCCAGTTCGGGACATAGACGATGTCAGCCGCGAACAGGTCGGGGAGGCCGCCCGATCCGGCGGCGGCGCCGACCTTGGCGACGTAGTCGTCGTTGGGGACGACGGTCAGCTCGACCTGGTTCTCGTGGCTGGCGTTGTACGCGTCGACAAGCAGGTTCGCCTGCTTCTCGAGTGGCGCGCGTGTCCACAACGTGAGCGTGCTGCCGTCGTCGACCCCCTCGGCAGGAATGTCTTCAGGGGCGGTTGTGGCTCCACCTCCGCCGGCGCAGCCGGCGAGGCCGACCAGAGCGCCCGAGAGGAGGAGAGCAGTCGCGGCACGCCAGCCGGCGGCGCGACGTCGGGTGTGGATCATTGCAGTCTCCTTGGCTCGACATTGAGCGTGCGCGTGCGGGTGTGCGAGCGCCGCTGCTGTGATGGATATCGAAAACTTCGAAATCGCTTTCGGCAAGGTATCGTGTGAGATCGAGGGCGGTCAAGTAGGCGCTTCGATAACGTTTCAGAAACGAGGGGAGCCCCGGTGCCGATTGAGGGAGGCGGGCGCAGCGCGACCTTGAGCGACGTGGCGCGGCGAGCAGGCGTTTCGATCGCGACAGCGTCGAAGGCGCTGAACGGTCGCGACGACGTCGCGCCGGCCACGCGTCGCCGCGTTGTCGAGGCCGCCGACGAGCTGTCGTTCACGCCGAACGCGATGGCGCGGGGACTGCTGGCAGGGCGCACCGGCACGGTCGGATTGCTCACCAGCGACCTCGAGGGCCGGTTCATGCTCCCGATCCTGATGGGAGCCGAAGACGCGTTCGGCGCCGGTCAGGTGAACGTCTTCTTGTGCGACGCCCGTGGCGATGCGATCCGTGAGCAGCACCATCTGAAGGCGCTGCTCAGCCGTCGCGTGGACGGCATCATCGTCGTCGGACGGCAGACTGACCCGCGGCCCTCTCTCGGGCAGGAGATGCCGGTCCCCGTCGTCTACGCGTACGCGCCGTCGGACGATCCACGCGACCTCTCGCTCACCCCCGACAACTACGCCGGTGGCCGCATGGCGATCGAGCACCTGATCGGCTGCGGCCGCAGCCGCATCGCCCACATCACCGGTGATCCCGCGTACGCGGCGGCGCAGGACCGGCTGGCGGGAGCGCGGGCCGCCCTCGATGCGGGCGGTCTCGAGCTGGTGGGCGAGGCGATGTTCTCGGAGTGGAGCGAGCATTGGGGGAGGGATGCCGCGGCGATGCTGCTGCAGCGGCATCCGGATGTCGATGCGATCTTCTGCGGGTCGGACCAGATCGCCCGCGGGGTGCTCGACACCGCCCGTGACCTGGGCCGGAGCGTGCCCGACGATCTCGCGGTGATCGGCTACGACAATTGGGAGGTGCTGTCGACGAACTCCCGCCCCCAGCTCACGAGCATCGACGCGAACCTTCAGCAATTGGGTCGACAGGCTGCGCAGCGCGTGTTCGACGCGATCGACGGCGTCGACATCGGTGAGGGCACGCACCATCTGCCGGTCCGCCTCGTGATCCGGGGCTCGACGATCCCGCGCCGCTGAGCCGGGTCCAGGCTCACAGCACGGCGCCGACCAGCGCCTCGCCGAGGGGCGTGCGCCGATG
>JAQSXQ010000251.1 GCA_029256565.1 Mycobacterium sp. | reverse complement strand
GCGATCAGGAAACCGCGTGGAGGGCCGTCGGGTTCGTCGAGTGGCTCGGGGTCGGTCACCCGAGCAATGCTAGGACTGCGCTGCTCCGGCGACGGGACAGGTCAGGGTGCGGGTGATTCCCGCGACCTTCTGCACGCTCGGCACGACCGTGGCCTTCAGCTCGTCGAGGCTTGCGGCGCCGATGCGCGCCACGACGTCGTAGGGGCCGGTGACGTACTCGGCCGACAGCACGCCGGCCAGACCGGCCAGCTGTTTGGCCACCACCTCGGCGCGGCCCACCTCGGTCTGGATCAGCATGAAAGCCTCGACCACCCGGTGTCTCCTCCGTCTCGCTGCATAGACTCGGCGCCGCAGGGCCCAAAGGTACCGCAGGTGGCGGCGGGGTTCAGGGCACGAACGGAGCACGCGAATGAGCGACGAGCGGCCCACGCTGGCCGGGCTCGGCGAGTTCGCCGTCATCGACGGATTGGTCGCGGGCCGCACGCAGCCGTCCACCGTGGCGGTGGGTCCCGGCGACGATGCCGCCGTCGTGGTCACCGGCGACGGGCGGGTGGTCGTCTCGACCGACATGCTCGTCGAGGGCAGGCACTTTCGCCTCGACTGGTCCACTCCGTACGACGTCGGCCGAAAGGCGATCGCGCAGAACGCCGCCGACATCGAGGCGATGGGCGCGACGGCCACGGGGTTCGTGGTCGGCTTCGGGGCGCCAGGCGACACCGCGGCCGAGGCCGCAACGGCGCTGTCGGACGGCATGTGGGCGGAGGCGGCGCGTACCGGCGCGGGCATCGTGGGCGGGGACCTGGTGGCCGCCCCGCTGTGGGTGATCTCGGTGACGGCGCTGGGTGACCTCGGTGGGCGGGTACCGGTGCTGCTCGGTGGCGCCCGGCCCGGTGACGTGCTCGCGGTGGTGGGTGGCCTCGGACGGTCCGCTGCGGGATTCGACCTGTGGCGCAACGACGTTCGCGACTTCGACGAGCTGCGGGCGAGTCACCTGGTTCCCGAGTTGGCGTATGGCCAGGGTCCGGCCGCCGCCGACGCGGGCGCCACCGCGATGACCGACGTCTCCGACGGTCTGATCGCCGACCTCGGCCACGTGGCGCGGGCATCCGGGGTCGGCATCGACGTGTCGACGTCGTCCCTGTCGGCCTCGCACGACGCGTTGCTCGCGGCCGCCGCCGCGACCGGCGGCGACCCGTGGGCATGGGTGCTCGGCGGCGGTGAGGACCACGCGCTCGTCGCCACGTTCCCGACGTCGCCGCCGGACGGCTGGCAGGTCATCGGGACGGTGGTCGACGGACCCGCCCGGGTCCTGGTCGACGGCGCGGCGTGGGCTGGGGCGTCGGGCTGGCAGTCCTTCTAGCGCCGTCGGCTAGGTTCATTCGTCATGGCCGCACGTCCCCTGAGTGAGATCGTCGAGGCGGGCTGGGCCCGTGCACTGGAGCCCGTCGCCGAGCAGGTGGGTGCCATGGGCGATTTCCTGCGCTCGGAGATCGCGGCGGGGGAGAGCTATCTGCCCGCGGGCGAGAACGTGTTGCGCGCGTTCACGTTTCCGTTCGACGCGGTGCGCGTGCTCATCGTGGGACAGGACCCGTATCCGACGCCCGGTCACGCGGTGGGGCTGAGCTTCTCGGTGGCACCCGACGTGCGGCCGATACCGCGCAGCCTGGACAACATCTTCAAGGAGTACGCCACGGATCTCGGCCATCCGGCGCCGTCGACCGGTGACCTGACGCCGTGGTCGCAGCGCGGCGTGATGCTGCTGAACAGGGTGCTGACGGTGCGCCCCGGCACACCGGCGTCGCATCGCGGCAAGGGCTGGGAGGCGGTCACCGAATGTGCGATACGCGCGCTCGTCGAACGCCCGCAGCCGCTCGTCGCGGTGCTGTGGGGACGCGACGCCGCAACGCTCAAGCCCATGCTGACCGGTGACCGGTGCCGCTCCATCGAGTCGGTGCATCCGTCGCCGCTGTCGGCGTCGCGGGGCTTCTTCGGGTCCCGGCCGTTCAGCCGGACCAACGAGCTGCTGACCGAACTGGGCGCCGAGCCCATCGATTGGAAACTGCCATGAACGCCAAAAGCCGCCGAGACTGCTGGGAGATCGCGATCCAGCGTGGGAAGGCGATCTCGCCGCAGTCTCGGCGGTAAGTGGTGGGCCTAGGCCCCGGGGTCAGCCCCTGGAGACCTTGCCGGCCTTGAGGCACGACGTGCAGACGTTGATCCGCCGCTTGTTGCCACCGGGACGGTCGACGGCGCGCACCGTCTGGATGTTCGGGTTCCAGCGGCGGCTGGTCCGGCGATGGGAGTGCGAAACCGACTTGCCGAAGCCGGGGCCCTTTGCGCAGACATCGCATACGGCAGCCATGGAAAACTCCTCAATCAGTACTTGGGGGTCTGGATCTCCGCCGCGACCCGCGGCGACTCGATCCGACAACCCGACCAGAATACCGGCAGCCGCGGCGATCACCAAAATGGCGTCCACGAGCAGATTGCCGCGGGGTGCTGTCGGCGCGAGTGGCTAGGCTTGCGGCCACCGAGAACGGTTGGAGGTGGGATGTCGGCTGCTGTGCTCGACGGGACCACCCTGCGAGTTTGGGCGCACGCCACGGTCGACGGCCTGAGCGCTCACGCCGACGAGATCAACCGGCTCAACGTGTTCCCCGTCGCCGATGCCGATACCGGCACCAACATGCTGTTCACCATGCGGTCGGCCGCTGCCGCCGCCGACCAGCCTGGCGTCGCGGCGGACGTCGTCGCGGTCTCCAGCGCGCTGTCGGAAGGTGCCCTGCACGGTGCGCGCGGCAACTCCGGGGTGATCCTCTCGCAGATCCTGCGCGGCCTGGCCGAGGTGACCGCCGACGCCGCTGAACAGCGCTCGGGCGACCTGACGGTCATCGACGCCGCGACGTTCGGGGCCGCGCTCCGCCACGCCGTCGGCCTGATCGCCGCGTCGGTCGGCGAGGTCGTCCCCGGCACCATCGTGTCGGTGCTGCAAGCGGCGGCGGGCGCCGCCGAGGACCACGCCGAGGCGGCCGATCTGGTCACGGCGCTGCGCGCCGCGTCCGACGCCGCGTCGGTGGCGCTCGACCACACCCGCGACCAACTCGACGTCCTCACCGAGGCCGGCGTGGTCGACGCGGGCGGGCGCGGCCTGCTCGTCCTGCTCGACGCCCTGACCGAGGTGCTCACCGGAGACGCACCGCACCGCAGGCGCTACGAGCCCGCGACCGTCGGGGCGATCACCGCCGACGCGGCACCGCCGCAGTTCGAGGTGATGTACCTGCTCGCGGGCTGCGACCACGCCGCGGTCGAGACGTTGCGCGCCCGCCTCGAACGACTCGGCGACTCCGTCGCCATCGCGTCGTCGGGCAGCGGCGAGCACTACTCGGTGCACGTCCACGCCGACGATGCCGGCGGCGCCGTCGAAGCCGCTCTCGACCTCGGCGCGCTCACCCGCGTCCAGATCACCGCGCTGTCCACGGGGCTGCGGCCCCAGCCTGGTCGCGCGGCACGTGACCGGGCGGTGCTTGCGGTCGTCGACGGCGGCGGCGCTCGCGAACTGTTCGCGGGCGAGGGCGCCACGGTGGTGGTGCCCGACGCCGACTCGCCGGTGCGGGCCCAGCATCTGCTGCGCGCGCTCGTCGACACCGGCGCCGGTCAGGTGATGGTGCTTCCCAACGGCTACGTCGCCGCCGAGGAACTCGTGGCGGGGTGCACGGCGGCGATCGACCGCGGCATCGACGTCGTCCCGGTGCCCACGGGGTCGATGGTGCAGGGACTCGCCGCGCTGGCGGTGCACGATCCCGCGCGCGCCGCGGTCGACGACGGTTACACGATGGCGCGCGCCGCCGCGAGCGCCCGGCACGGGTCGGTGCGGGTGGCCACCGAGGAAGCGCTGACCTGGGCGGGTACCTGCCGCCCGGGCGACGGCCTCGGCATCGCGGGCGACGAGGTGCTGATCGTCGGCGCCGACGTCGCCACCGCCGGGGCCGGTCTGATCGACCTGCTGTTGCTCTCCGGCGGCGAGCTGGTCACGGTGCTGACCGGTGCCGACGTCGACGAGAGCGTCGGGGAGGCGCTGCGCGACCACGTCCACCGGGAGCACCTGGGCGCCGAACTGGTCACCTATCACACCGGTCACCGGGGTGACGTACTGCTGATCGGAGTGGAGTAGCCATGGCCGCGCTGACCGACCGCCTCGTCCACGTGATCGGTGCCAAGTCCGCGAAGCCGCTGGAGGAGCATCTCGGGCTGGTGACCGTCGACGACCTGCTGCGCCACTACCCGCGTGCGTACAGCAAGGGCGCCACCATCCTGGAGGAGGGCGAGTCTCCACCGTTTCTCCGGGAGGGCGACCACGTGACGTTCGTCGACGTGATCGAGAAGGCCGAGGCGAAGTGGACGAACAGGCAACCCAAGCGCGAGTTCCTGGTCATCACGCTGGCAGGCCGGCACCCGAAGGTGACGGCCACCTTCTTCAACGCGAGGTACACCAAGAAGACCCTGGTCGTGGGCACCCGGCTGATGCTCAGCGGCGTGGTCGGCTACTTCCGCAACGCGCTGCAGCTCACGCACCCCGCGTTCCTCATCCTCGAGGGCCCTCAGGCGGGGAAGGG
>JAQSXQ010000250.1 GCA_029256565.1 Mycobacterium sp. | reverse complement strand
CTGGCGAGCACCGACAAGACGATGTGCGTCATCGACTCCGACCACTACTTCACGACTCCGGGCGCGCGCAGCGAGCAGGCCGACGTCATCGCCAAGTGGATCGGCAAGCGGTGGCGGTGACACCCGTACGCGTGCTCGCCCACTTCGTGCCGGACGACAAGGTACTGAACTTCGTTGCCGAACAAGCGGACTGGTTGGACGTCCGGTTCTGCGCCGAGGACGACGACGCGACGTTCGAGCGCGAGCTGCCCGAGGCCGACGTCATTTGGCACGTGCTGCGACCACTGTCGGGTGCCGACGTCGAACGGGCGACGCGGTGCCGGCTGATCCACAAGCTGGGCGCCGGGGTCAACACGATCGACGTCGACGCCGCGACCCGGCACGGGATCGCCGTGGCCAACATGCCGGGCGCCAACGCGCCGTCGGTCGCCGAGGGCACGCTGCTGCTGATGCTGGCCGCGCTGCGTCGCCTGCCGCAGCTGGACCGGGCGACCCGGGCCGGGCGGGGCTGGCCGTCGGACCCGTCGCTCGGCGAGACGGTCCGCGACATCGGCGGGTGCACGGTCGGCCTGGTCGGATACGGCAACGTCGCCAAGAACGTCGAGACCATTGTGTCCGCGATGGGTGCCGACGTGGTGCACACCAGTACGCGTGATGACGGCCATCCCGGGTGGCGCTCGCTGTCGGACTTGCTCGCCGCCAGTGACGTCGTGTCGCTGCACCTGCCGCTGACGTCGGCGACCGAGGGCATGATCGGCTCAGACGCGCTGGCGACGATGAAGGCCGACGCGGTGCTGGTGAACACCTCGCGCGGCGCGATCGTCGACGAGGCGGCCCTGGTCGCCGCCCTGCGCGACGGCCGCCTCGCCGCGGCCGGTCTCGACGTCTTCGCGACCGAACCGGTCGAGGCCGACAATCCGCTGCTGCAGCTCGACAACGTCGTCGTCACGCCGCACGTCACCTGGTACACGGCCGACACCATGCACCGCTACCTGGTCCACGCCGTGGACAACTGCGAGCGTCTGCGAGACGGCCGACACCTGGTGAACCTGGTGAACGAGGTGCCTGACGGACCTGGGTGAGCGCCGGGTACCCTCGGACCCAACCGACCGGTTAGTTATCCAGAGGAGGCGACGATGCCCATAGCGATCCTGTCCGAGCACACCGACTTAGCCGAGTCCGTGCGTTCGTTCGTCAAGCGGGTGGCCCCGTCGGAGGTCCTCCACGAAGCGCTGGAGAACCCGATCCCCAACCCGCCCACCTACTGGAAGGGCGCCACCGAGCAGGGCCTCCAAGGCGTCCACCTGTCCGAGGACGTCGGCGGCCAGGGCTTCGGCATCCTCGAACTCGCCATCGTGCTCGCCGAGTTCGGCTACGGCGCGGTACCCGGCCCGTTCGTCCCCTCGGCCATCGCCAGCGCGCTCATCAGCGCCAACGACCCGGCGGACAAGCGCCTCGAGGGCCTGGCCTCCGGTGAGGTCATCGCCGCCTACGCCATCGACTCCACGCTCACCGCCACCAAGCAGGGCGGTGGCCTCGTCATCCGCGGCGAGGTCCGCGCCGTACCTGCCGCCGAGCAGGCGTCGGTCCTGGTGCTGCCGGTCGCCATCGATGGTGGCGAGGAGTGGGTCGTCCTCGACGCCGACCAGGTCGAGATCGAAGCCGTCAAGAGCGTCGACCCACTGCGTCCGGTCGCGCACGTGCGCGCCAACGCCGTCGAGGTCGCCGACGACCGCGTCCTGTCCAACCTCAGCCGGCCGCTGGCACGCGCCCTGATCACCACGCTGCTGTCCGCAGAGGCCATCGGCGTCGCACGCTGGGCCACCGACACCGCAGCCGAGTACGCCAAGATTCGCGAGCAGTTCGGCCGCCCGATCGGTCAGTTCCAGGCCATCAAGCACAAGTGCGCCAACATGATCGCCGAGACCGAGCGCGCCACCGCAGCCGTGTGGGACGCCGCCCGCGCCCTCGACGAGCTGGCCGAGAAGGGTGCCGAGGGCAGCGCCTTCGAGTTCGCCGCAGCCGTGGCCGCCACGCTGGCTCCCGCTGCCACCCTGCACACCACGCAGGACTGCATCCAGGTGCACGGCGGCATCGGGTTCACCTGGGAGCACGACACCAACGTCTACTACCGGCGCGCGATCGTGCTCGCGGCGTCGTTCGGCCGTGCCGCCGACTACCCGCAGCGCGTGGTCGACGTCGCCACGTCGACCGGCATGCGCCCCATCGAGGTCGACCTCGACCCCGACACGCAGAAGCTGCGCGAGGAGATCCGCGCGGAAGTGGCTGCGCTGAAGGCGATGCCGAGCGAGGACCGCACCACCGCGATCGCCGAGGGCGGCTGGGTACAGCCACACCTGCCCAAGCCGTGGGGCCGCTCCGCCAGCCCGATCGAGCAGATCATCACCGCCCAGGAGTTCTCCACCGGCCGCGTGAAGCGCCCGCAGATGGGCATCGCCGCGTGGATCATCCCGTCGATCGTCGCGTACGGCACCAACGATCAGCAGCAGCGCTTCCTCCCGCCGACGTTCCGCGGCGAGATGATCTGGTGCCAGCTGTTCTCCGAGCCCGGCGCAGGCTCCGACCTGGCGAGCCTCACCACCAAGGCCACCAAGGTCGACGGCGGCTGGCGCATCACCGGCCAGAAGATCTGGACCACGGGTGCCCAGTACTCCGAGTGGGGCGCACTGCTGGCCCGCACGGACCCCAGCGCGCCGAAGCACCAGGGCATCACGTACTTCCTGCTGGACATGAAGTCCGAGGGCGTCGAGGTGAAGCCGCTGCGCGAGCTGACCGGCAACGCGATGTTCAACACCGTCTTCATCGACGACGTGTTCGTGCCCGACGAGCTGGTGCTGGGCGAGGTGAACCGCGGCTGGGAGGTCAGCCGCAACACGCTCACCAACGAGCGGGTGTCGATCGGCGGCAGCGAGCCGCCGTTCCTGGCGAGCCTCGACCAGTTCGTGTCGTTCCTCGCCGAGGGTCAGTTCGACCAGATCGAGCAGCACGAGGCGGGCAGGCTGATCGCCGAGGGCCACGCCGCCAAGCTGCTGAACATGCGCTCCACGCTGCTGACGCTGGCCGGCGGTGACCCGATGCCTGCGGCCGCGATCAGCAAGCTGCTGTCGATGAAGACCGGCCAGGGCTACGCCGAGTTCGGCGTCTCGTCGTTCGGCACCGACGGGGTCATTGGCGATCAGGGCGAACTCTCCGGCAAGTGGGCGGAGTACCTGCTCGCCGGTCGCGCCACGACGATCTACGGCGGTACCTCCGAGGTGCAGCTGAACATCATCGCTGAGCGTCTGCTCGGTCTGCCTCGCGATCCGTAGGCCGGCGTGAGATCGTTCCCATGTGTCCGCCGGACGTGTCTCCCGCGCCGGTGAGACACGTGCGGTCGACGATCTGCTGGACGCGGCGGCGCAGGCGCCCGCAGGGCTGATCTTCGAGGGCGAGCCCGGCATCGGGAAGACCACGGCGTGGCTCGAGGCGATCGACCGGGCCACGACCCGCGGCGTGCGCGTGCTGTCGTCGCGGCCGGCACAAACGGAGTCCGTGCTCGCCTACGCCGGGCTGACCGATCTGCTGAGTTCGGTCGATCCGAGTACCTGGGCAGATCTGCCCCGGCCACAGCAGCAGGCGCTCGACCGCGCGCTGCTGCGGGTCGACGTCGACGATGCGGGAACCGACCCACGCGCCGTCGCCGCTGCATTCAAGTCGGTACTCGACGCGCTGGCCGAGGCGGGCACGGTGCTGGTGGCCGTCGACGACCTGCAGTGGATCGACCCGTCGACCGTTCACGTGCTTGCCTTCGCACTGCGCCGCGTGGCGGGTCCCGTCGGGGTGCTGGCAGCGGTGCGCACGTCGCCCGACGCGTCGGCTGCGTCGTGGCTGGAACTGGCGCGCCCCGAACGGCTGAGACGAATGTCATTGCAGCCGTTGGACGTCGACCCACTTCATGACGTGCTCGTCGATCGCCTCGGCGGATCGTTCCCTCGTCCAACGATGCTCGAGATCTTCGGGACGTCCGGCGGAAACCCCTTCTACGCGTTGGAATTGGCGCGCTCCATTCGCAACGAACCCGATCGTGGGCAGCACTTACTGCCCGCGTCGTTGACGGAGTTGGTGCACAACAGGATCGGTAGCATCGACGAGCCCACCGGACAGGCTCTGTTGGCGGTCGCCTGCCTCGCATCCCCGACTGTCGACGTGGTCGCCGAGGCACTTGGAACCGACGGCGAGGCCGTAGTCGCGATGCTGGAGGACGCCGAGAGGCAGGGCATCATCGAACTCCGCGGAGCCGGCATTCGCTTCACCCACCCGCTGATCGCGAGAGGCGTCTACTCGGGTGCGTCGGCGGAACGACGTCGTGCGATGCACGGCAGACTGGCCGGGATCGTCGCCGAAGAGGAACTGCGGGCACGACACCTCGCACGGGCGGCGACACGCGCCGACCCGACGACGCTGCGAGCGCTGGACGCGGCGGCCGAGATGGCGCGCCGCCGTGGTGCCCCCATGGCCTCTGCCGAACTCGTCGCTCTCGCCATCGATTTGGGCGGCGACATCCCTCTTCGACGAATTCAACTGGCCGGGCACTACTTCAACGCCGGGGACTCCGA
>JAQSXQ010000249.1 GCA_029256565.1 Mycobacterium sp. | reverse complement strand
GTGTCGTACAGCTCGCCGATGCCGCCGAGGGTCCGCAGCTCGGTGTGGCTGAGGTAGCTGTGGTCGCGCAGTTCGGCGGCCTCGCGCTGCAGTGCCAGGCACTGCCGACGCACCGTCTCGGCCGGGTCGACCCGCACCCGCAGCGGCACGGTGTTGATGAACAGGCCGACCATCGACTCGACGCCGCTCAGTTCGTCGGGGCGCCCCGACACGGTGACGCCGTAGACCACGTCGGTGCGGTCGGTGAACGTCGCCAGGATTGCCGCCCAGGCCATTTGGAACAGCGTGTTGACCGTGACGCCCTTGGCGCGGGCGGCCTCGAGGATGGCGGTGGTGCCCTGCTCGTCGAGCATGACCTCGGTGCGCTGCGGCAGGCCGGGTGTCGCCTCGCGTCCCGATAGTGCAGGCGACAGCAGCGTCGGCCCGGTCAGGTCGGCGAGGTGGGTGCGCCACCGCACGCGGCTCGCCTCCTGGTCGCGTCCGGCGAGCCAGCCGATGTAGTCGCGGTAGGGCCGCGGGGCCCGTGGCAGCGCATCGACGTCTCCACCCGCGCAGTACAGGGCGATGAGTTCGCCGACGAACACCGGCAGCGACCAGCCGTCGATCACGATGTGGTGGGCCACCACCACCAGACGCCAACGCAGTTCGGGCTTCTCGACGAGCAGGAACCGGATCACCGGACCCCTGCCCAAGTCGAAGGATCGGCGTCGTTCCTCGTCTTCGAGAACGACGGCCTCGGCGGCGGACGCGACGACGTGTCGCCAGGGCAGTTCGACGGCCGAGGGTACGACGGCGACCGGCTTGCTGAGGTTGCCCTGGACGAAGCTGGAGCGCAGGTTCGGGTGGCGTACCAGGAGCTTCTCGGCGCACTCGCGGAGCAATTCCGGGTCGAGGGTGCCCTCGACGTCGGCGGCCATCGCGATGACGTACGGGTCGGCGCCGTCCTCGCGGTCGGTCAACCCTGCCAGCGAGTAGAGCCCCTGCTGCAGGGGGCTCAGCGCCAGGACGTCCGCGATCGGATTCGCGGGAGGGCTCACTCCTGGCCCCAGCCGGCGGTCAGCGCCGCCAGTTCGTCGGCCGACAGGCCGGACGCGGCCATCGGCTCGTGGTGCGTATCGGCGGTCGTCGCGGTGCCGCTGCCGGCCTTGGCATCGACGGCGACGGCGAGTTCGGCCAGTTCGGGGTGCTCGAACACCATGCGGGCGGTGAGCGGCACACCGGTGTCACGCGCCCGTGCCGCGAGCTGCACGGCGAGGATGCTGTCGCCGCCGAGGGTGAAGAAGTCGTCGTGGCGACCGACCGCCGCGCACCCGAGCACGTCCACCAGCATCGCGGCCAGCGCGCGTTCGGTGTCGGTGCGGGCCGGTTCGGTCGACATCACCGCGCGGAAGGCCGGGCGGGTCAACGATTCCGGGGTCAGGTCGTCGACCACGGTGATCGCCGGCGGAACCAGGTCCTCGGGCAGCGCCGCAGTGACGGCGTCGGCGAACCGGCTGCGCTCGGCCGCGTCGGTGACGGGGTGCAGCGGCACGACGTATCCGGCGAGTTGCGTGCCGACCCGAGCAGGCCAGTGCCGGGTGGCTGCGGCCGCCACGCCGTCGAGCGCTTCGAGCGCGGCCTGCAGTCGGTGATCCACCGCGTCGACGACGTCGAGCCTGCCGTCGTCGGTCCACCGGGCGCGCTCACCGGTCCGGTAGAGCCGCGCCCCACCGTCGAACGGGTTCGCCACGAAACGCGTTGCGCTGGCGACGTTGCCTGCCGACTCCGCTTGCCGGTGCGCGCCGTCGACCGCCCCGCCGGCGTAGTACACGTCGCCGATGACGCCGACGCCGGTCGGTTCCAGCCACTGGTCGAGCACGTACACGTGGGTGGCGTTTGCGGCGTGCGTCGATCCCTCCGGCGCAACGGCCCGCAGGCTCCACTCCTCGACGATGCGGCGTCGCTCGCCGGGGTCGACGACGGTGACGTCGCGCAGCGTCTGCGAGGCGTCGCTGGCGAAGGCGTCGAGGACCTGGTGCAGCGACGCGATCAGCCGTTCGGCGGTCCCGCGCTCGTAGAGTTCGGTGCGGTAGATGACCGTACCCTGATAGCCCGCGCCGGCTGTGGCGAAGAAGTTCACCGACAGGTCGGCGTGCGCGACGTCGAACGTCGGCTCCAGTGCGGTGAAACGGGTTTCGCCGTCAGGACCGGAGTCGATGATCTGGTCGGCGGGCAATTCTTCTCGGACGTGGACCACGACGCCGAACAGCGGATTGCGTGACAGCGACCGCACGGGGGCGACGGCGTCGACGACCCGGTCGAACGGTAGATCCTGGTGCGCGTACGCACCCAGCGCCATCTCCCGTGACCGGCGCAGCACCTCGCGCAGCGTCGGGTTGCCCGACAGGTCGTTGCGCAGCACGACGATGTTGATGAAGAACCCGATCAGCTGGTCGAGTTGCGGTTCGGTGCGCCCGGCGACCGGGGTGCCGAGCGGGATGTCGACGCCCTCCCCCGCCGCGTGCAGCGCCACGGCAACCGCGGCCTGCAGCAGCATGAACTCGGTGACGCCGAGTTCGCGGGTCAGCTCGACCAGCCGGGCCCGCGTGGAGCCGTCGACGTCGAAGGCCAGTGCGTCACCGCCACCGGACGGCACGGGCGGACGCGGGAAGTCGGGGCGCAGCCCGTTCTCCTCCGGCAGGTCGGCGAGCTGTGCGGTCCAGTAGTCGCGCTGCGCGGCGACGGCTGCTCCCGCCGAGCCCTCCTCCGTGAGGAGCTGGTTCTGCCAGGCGGCGAAGTCGGCGTACTGCACGGGCAGCGGGTCCAGTGCCGTGCTGGTCTGCCCGCCTCGTCGCGCCCGGTAGGCCGTGAGCACGTCGGTGAACAGCACTCCGGCCGACCAGTGGTCGGCGGCGATGTGGTGCACCACGATCGAGAGCACGTGGTAGTCGGGCGTGGACAACACGGCCGCGCGGATGGGCCAGTCGGTCTCCAGCTCGAAGCAGTACTTGCGTTCGGCGTCGAGTTCGCGTCGGAGCCATTCGTCGCCGTCGCCACGGGCTCGCCGCACCCGCAGCGGTGCCGCCGGATTGATGATCTGGTGTGGCGCGCCGTCGATCTCTCGGTAGGTGGTGCGCAGGATCTCGTGCCGTTCGACGACGTCGTCGATCGCGGCCACGAGAGCCTCGACGTCGCTGGGGCCGGTGACGCGGGCGGCGAACGGGATGTTGTTGACGGGGTTCGGCCCGTCGATGCGGAACTGGAACCACTGCCGCAGCTGAGCCGCCGACATCTGCATCGGCCCGTCGTGCGGGACGGCGACGATGGCGGGTCGTCCCGACGTGCCACCCGTGGCGGTCAGCTCGTCGACGTGCCGGGCCAGGTCGGAGACCGTCGCGTGTTCGAACACGTCTTGGACGCCGACGTCGACACCGCACCTGGAGCGCACCGCCGCAACGAGTTTCGTGGCCAGCAGCGAGTGCCCGCCGAGATCGAAGAACGAGTCGTCCGCACCGACCTGGTCGCGATCGAGCAGCTCGGCGAAGAGTTCGGCGATGCGGCGCTCGGTGTCGGTGGCCGGTTCGCGGTACTCGGTGGCCGAACCGATCTCGGGCTCGGGCAGCGCTCGGCGGTCGATCTTGCCGTGCGCGGTGATCGGGATCTCGTCGATCGCGACGTAGGCCGCCGGGATCATGTACTCCGGCAGGGCGGCAGCCACCCGGGCGCGGATGCGGTCGATCTCCACGACCTCCGCGTCGGCGGCCGGGGTCACGTAGGCGACGAGGCTCTTGCCGAGTGTCGGCAGATCATTGACGAGGACGACGGCCTGGCCCACCGACGGGTCGACGGAGATGGCCGCGGCCACCTCGCCGAGTTCGATGCGGAAGCCACGGATCTTGACCTGCTCGTCGGCGCGGCCGACGAATTCGATGTCACCGTCGGCGTTTCGGCGCGCGAGGTCACCCGAGCGGTACATCCGTGCGCCGGGGTTGAACGGGTCGGCGACGAAGCGTTCGGCGGTGAGACCGGGCCGGCCGTGGTAGCCGTGGGCCACGTGGCTGCCGCCGATGTAGATCTCGCCGATGACGCCCACCGGGACGGGTTGCAGTGCGTCGTCGAGCAGGTGGATGTGGGTGTTGATCTTCGGGGTGCCGATGGGCACGATGCGGGCGCCCTGGGTGCCCTCGACCTTGTACCGGGTGCAGTTGAGCACCGTCTCGGTGGGGCCGTAGAAGTTGTGCAGCAGCGAGTCGAACGTGGCGTGGAACTTGTCGGCGATCTCGCCGGGCAGTGCCTCACCGCCGATCGGCACGCGCTGCAGGGTGCGCCACTCGTTCACGCCGGGCAGCGACAGGAACAGGCCAAGCAGTGATGGCACGAAGTGCATCGAGGTGATGCCCTCCTCGCGAAGCAGCTCGGTCAGGTACCCGATGTCGCCGAGGCCGCCCGGTCGCGGGATGACCAGCCGCGCACCGGCTGCCAGCATGCCGAAGATCTCGCCGATCGACACGTCGAAGCTCTGCGAAGCCACCTGCAGCAGGCGGTCGTCCTGCGACACCGCGTAGTCCTCGCCGAACCAGACGAAGTACTCGGCGATCGGACGGTGCGGAACCGGGACGCCCTTGGGCAGCCCGGTCGA
>JAQSXQ010000248.1 GCA_029256565.1 Mycobacterium sp. | reverse complement strand
GACGTGACCTCGCTGCGATACCTGGGCACCGTGCACGACTTCGTGGTGCTGAGCCAGCTGGCCAACATTCCGCCCGCCCGCGCCGCCATCGACCAGGGCGCCTGGTTCCTCGCTCAGGCGTTGCGCCCATGACCAGCACCGAGGTGTTCCGGCTGATCGGCCGCGACGACGTGGTCGCCCTCACCGAGGCCGTGGTGTCCGGCGCCCGGTCGGCTCCCCCGGCGATCGTCCTGACCGGCGAGGCCGGCTCCGGCAAGACGACCATCTTGCGCCACGCGGTGCGCGCCGCGGGTAGCGACGTCCGGGTCGTCTCGGCCGCGGGTAGCGCATCGGAGTCCTCGGCCGACGGACTGCTGACCCGAATGCTCTGGCCCTTGCGCGAATTCGCGAGCACGCTGCCGCCCGGCCTGCGCGAGGCCCTGCCCGAAGCGGGCCGGGACCTCCGGCGCGCGCCGGACCTCGCACGCGACGCCGTGCTGTCGCTACTGGAGGCCGCAGCGGTCGAGCGTCCGATACTGCTGGCCATCGACGACGTCGACAGGTTCGACGACGACCTGCGCGACCTGTTCATCGGCGTGACGGCGCTGTTGATGACGACGGGGGTCCGTGCGGTCCTGACCGCGCGGCGACTCGACGGTCTCCGCGGCGTCGACCGGCCGATCCGCACGGTGGAGCTGGTGCCGCTGTCACCGCACCACTCCGCCGAACTCGTCGACGCTCAGCCCGACCAACCCGACCCCAGCGTGCGCGGGGAGATCATCCGCTGGTCGCGTGGGAATCCGCTGGCGCTGATCGAGTACACCCGTGCCTACGCACGCAACCGCACCACGACGTTCCACGGGGCGACGATGTGCGACCCGTCGGGCGCCCACCCGATGTTCGCCGACCAGATCGCTGCGCTGCCGTCCGGCACCCGCAAGCTGCTGGCGTACGCCGCGGCGGGTACGGGCGAGGAGACCGTCGACATGATCACGGCCGCAGCCGGTTTCGCCGTCGACTTCGCGGCGTGGGAGCCGGCGCGGGCGGCTCGGCTCGTCGAGTTCACCGATGACCGCAGGGTCGTGTTCACCAGCGCGCTGTTGCGCACCGCCGCCTATGCGGGCGGGGACTATGGCGAGCAACGTGCAGCGCACCTCGCGCTGGCGGCGATGCCCGATCTCGATGCAGGCGCGCGAGCGTGGCACCTGGGCTCGGCGGCATCGGGCCCCGACGAGATGATCGCCGCGGTCTTGGAGGACACGTCGACTCGGCCCAACGGGCGCGTCTCGGAACTCCAACGGGCGCGGGCCCTGCAGCGGGCAGCCGAGCTGAGCCCGGACCGTGCCGACGCGGCGCGCCGCTACGCGTTGGCCGCCGGCGCGGCCAACTACGCGGGTGACCCCGCCTGGGCCCTGTCGCTGGCAGACGTACCGCTACGCGAGTCACACGACCCGGACGTCTCCGGCTACGCCGCGCTGATCCGCGCTTCGATCCTGCTGCAACGTGGGCGGCCGAGTGACGCGTTCACCGTGATCGGCGACGTTCTCGACGGGAACTGGCCCAGCGACGCCCATCTCGTCCTCGCGCTGCTGTACTCGGCCGCCGGGGCGTCCTACTACTCCGGCATCCGCGAGCAACGGCAGGATCTGCGGCGCTGGCTCGACCGGGCGGTGGCCACACCCGCCAGTCCCAGCAGATTCCCCCTCCCGTTCCCGGCTGAAGCGGCCGAACTGCAGCGCGCCTACGCCACGATGTACGCCGACACCGCGGTCGCCGATTCTCGGCCCGCGCCGCCACACGGCCGCTGGTTCGAGCCGCAGTCACCCGCCGTCGAACCGTACCGGCAACTCGTTGCCGGGGTGATGGCGTTCGTCGGCGAAGACACTGCGGTCGCCGCGCGCGAACTGAGTTCGGCGATCGAACGCCTCTCCGCGGGCGGTGGATTGCGCGGTTTCACGTTCGCGCTCGCACCGCTGTCGTGGACGCTGCTCGACACCGGCCAGTGGACCACGCTGGAGACGGTCCTCGATCAGGCGTCGGCACTGTGCGCCGTGGCGCGCGGGGTCACGCTGGTCGAGCGGGAGGCCCTGGCGTGCCTGGCCCGCCTGCGCGCGATGCAGGGTGACGTCGCCGCTGCGACGCGTGCGGTGCGACGGGCGCGCGACCTGTCGGTCACGTCGGGCCAGCCGATGTGCGCCACCGAGGTGAACCTCAGCAGTGCCTCGGGCTGGATCGCCCTGGCGACGGGCGATTTCGACGAGGCATATCGACGGTTCCGGTCCATGTTCACCGCCGACGGACGACCCGGACACTTCGTGGTGTCCTACCGCGCCGTCGCCGACGTCGCCTGGGCAGCCGCGCGCAGCGGACGCGTCGACGAGGTGGCGCCGCTCATTTCGACGATCAGCCGCAGGATCGGCTCCAAACCGCCGGTGCGGCTACGACTTCTGCGCCATCAGGCATTGGCGCTGACGGCGGAGACCAACCAGGCCGAACGGCACTACAAGTTGGCGGTGTTCGATCCGGCCGGTGAGCAGTGGCCCCTCGAGCGTGCCAGGGCTCGGCTGCACTACGGCGAGTGGCTGCGCCGTGCCCGCAGGCCCGCGGAGGCCAAACCCTTGCTGGCGGCGGCGCTCGACGCCTTCGAGCGGCTCGGCGCCGAACCGCTCGCCGCCATCGCCCGGTCGGAGCTGCGAGCCGCGGGCGTGACGAACGTCGCGCCGGGCCCCGTCGACGGCGCCATGCTCGCGCTGACCGCCCAGGAACGCCAAATCGTCGTCCTCGCCGCCTCGGGTCTGACGAATCGGGAGATCGCCGAGCGCCTCACGCTCTCGCCGAGAACCGTTGCCTCGCATCTGTATCACGTGTACCCGAAACTCGGTGTCAGTCGGCGCCACGAACTCCGGCAGTTCACGTCTTGAGCGAGGTCCGCAGGGCCACAGTCGCTTGAGCCACCGCCGCGCGGGACGCGCTCGTGTCCCGGAGCGCGTCGAGCGTCACGAATCCGTGGATGGTGCCCTCATAGCGAACCGCCGTCGTCGCGGCGCCCGCCTCGCGCAGCCGGGCGGCGAACGCCTCACCCTGGTCGCGCACGACGTCGGCTTCGGCGGTGATGAGGAGGCACGGCGGAAAGCCCGCGAGGTCGGCGGCGTCGGCGTGCAGCGGGGCGATCAATGGATCGGTGTGCTGCCGGCCGTCGGAGAGGTGCCGGTCCCGGAACGCGACCAGGTGGTCGCGCCGCAGGAAGTATCCAGCGGCGAACCGGTGGCAGGACTCCGTGTCGCACGCGACGTCGGTCACGGGCGTGAATGCGACCAACTGCGAGAAACGGAACTCGTTGCGCTGCAGCGTCAGCAACACCATTCCGATCGCAAGATGCGCTCCGGTCGAGTCGCCGGCGACTGCGATGCGCGACGGGTCGATCCCCCACTCGTCGCCGACCGCGGAGATCCATCGGGCCGTCGCGTACGCCTGCTCGAGGCCGACCCGATGACTCAGGCCCGGGGCGCATTCCGGAACGACGAGCACAGCACCCGATCCCCGCGCGACGTCTGCCACCAGACGGGCGCCCCCCGGCACCCAGCTCCCACCGGGGACGTACACCACGGCGGGCAGCGGCGCCGCGGCGCCGGTCGGGCGGACTACGCGCACACGTACCGACCCGTACTCACCGGCATCGACGGTGACCGTGCGCTCGTCGACGCCGACGGCCGAGAAGTCCTCCTGCAGCCGCACATTGCGCGTGCCGGTGGTCGGGGATTCGTCGATCGACAAGAGGAACTGCTGTACCGCCCGGTCGAGGACGAGGCCGTGCGGGTTCGCGGTCATCTCCACCCCCTCGACATGGCCGGCATCTCCATCAGTGTGGGCGGTCACACAGCCCTGTCCATCAGTCATGCGACTGATGACGTCCACACGCTCGGACGGCAGACTGCCATCATGGCCCCGTCAGTCGACGCCGCGCTCGTCGCGGACCCACCCGTCCGGAGCGCTCGCCGAATCGTCGACGTGCTCAGCGCCCACGGTGTCGGGTGGCCATTGACGCTCAGTCATGTGACTGATGACGATGCGCCACCGCACGACGATGCTGGTGGCACACCCTGTGAGAGGACACTGCTTCATGACGGCGACCGTGGATCGGAATGGGTCCGGGACGGGCGAGTCGACGGTGGATGACCGCTCGGTGGACCGCGTCGAAGGTGTGCAGAAGGTCACCGGGTCCGCCCACTACACCGCCGACGTCGCACTGCCGGGTCAGGTCCACGCCGCGCTCGTCCAGTCCGAGGTCCCGCACGGCCGCGTCACCGAGGATTCATTGCGCGCCAGCACTTCCCGCGCGCTGGCGGCTCCCGGGGTGCTGTACGTCCTGACGCCGCTGAACTGCCCACGCCTGGGCGTGGTGCCCGAGGACATGACCTGGGACCTGCCTCTGGAGCGGCGGCCACCGCTGTCGGACCTGACGGTTCAGCACGTCGGACAACACATGGCGCTCGTGGTGGCCGACACCCTGGAGAACGCGACTGCTGCAGCAGCGACGTTCGACCTGTCCTACGAACTACTGCCGGCGCAACTCGACCCCCACGAGGTGGCGGAGGCATCGGGCGAGCAGGTGGGCCCCGTCCGCCACGGCAGTTACAAGCCCGA
>JAQSXQ010000247.1 GCA_029256565.1 Mycobacterium sp. | reverse complement strand
GCCGTCACCGCCCTGGCGATGGGCAGCGTCACCGAGGCGCACAGGGAGCGGATCCTGGCCGAGTCCGGTCGACCGTGGACGTCGCGGATCTTCGCGCTGACCGCCCGTGGCGGGCCGGGCGCCCATCCGACGCTGCGGGCAGTCGCGGCCTCCGGGCACGACCCGTTCGGAGACGAGGCTTTCGACCGCCGTATCACGTTGCTGCTGAACGGGATAGCGGCTCAGTACTCGCTCGACACCGACGGCTGACGGCGATCTCGCAGCGGGGCGACCAGCGCGTCGAGCCCGTACTCGAAGACGGCGTCGTAGTCGGTGGGCGACTGCAGGGCCCGGACGAGTTCGCGGTCGGGCCAGTCGTCGGTCCACAGCGACGGGTCCTCTTCGTCGTGCTTGGCGCCGCGGACCGCCGAGAACTGCATCACCGCCGAGGAGATGACGTGCACCTGGATCGCGCGCAGCACGAGCGCGGCATCGGTTCCGGTGACGCCGAGTTCGGCGAGCTGCGCGGCCAACGTCTGCTGAATGGGCAGGAAGAGCATCGGCGTCCGGTCCCGCTCGTGGGCGATGGCGAGGAGGTGTTGGCGTTCGATGAGTACGCGGCGCTGGTTGCGGGCGAGGGATGCGATGCGTTCGACCGGAGTGCTGCCGTCGGCAGGCAGGTTCGCCAGCTCGCCGAGCAGTCGTTCGACCAGCCGATCGAAGAGGGCGTCCTTGCCGCCGACGTGCCAGTAGATGGACGTCACCGCGACGCCGAGGCGGTCCGCGAGGCTGCGCATGGTGAACGCTTCGACGCCGTCGCGCTCGATCAGGTGGGCGGCGGCGTCCAGGATCGATTCGGCGCTCACGGAAGTCATGACGTGCCTCCTCATTTCGGCGCCACGGTCTCTGTAGCGGTGTTACATTCCGTCGTGTAACGACGTTACAACCACAAGCGGCCTGCGAGGGAGTATTCGTGTTCGACGTCAAGATCACAGGCGGAACCGTCGTCGATGGAACGGGCGCGGCACGGTTCGCTGCCGACGTCGCGATCAAGGACGGCAAGATCGTCGAGGTCCATCGCCGGGGGCCCGGCGACGAGCCGCTCGGTGGTGAGGCGGCCGAGACGATCGACGCGACGGGACGGATCGTCGCCCCAGGCTTCGTCGACATCCACACCCACTACGACGGGCAGGTCAGCTGGGACAGTCTGCTCGAACCGTCCAGCAATCACGGCGTGACCACGGTCGTCGCGGGCAACTGCGGCGTCGGGTTCGCTCCGGTTCGCCCCGGTCAGGAGCAGTGGCTGATCGAGTTGATGGAGGGTGTCGAGGACATCCCGGGCACCGCGCTCACCGAGGGCATCACGTGGGGCTGGGAGACGTATGCCGAGTACCTCGACGTCATCGAACGCCGGGAGCTGGCCGTCGACATCGGGAGCCAGGTCGCGCACGGCACGGTGCGTGCTTACGCGATGGGGGAGCGGGGCGCCCGCAACGAGCCCGCGACCGAAGACGACATCGCGGCGATGAGCCGACTGGTGCGCGAGGCGGCGGAAGCCGGCGCGCTGGGATTCTCCTCGTCGCGGACCCTCGCGCACCGCGCCATGGACGGCGAACCCGTGCCCGGCACGTTCGCCGCCGAGGATGAGCTGTTCGCGCTCGGACGAGCGATGGCGGCCGGAGGAGCAGGCGTCTTCGAACTCGCGCCGCAAGGCGCGGCCGGCGAGGACATCATCGCCCCGAAGAAGGAACTCGAGTGGATGCAGCGCTTGGGTTCCGAGATCGACTGTGCGCTGAGCTTCGCGCTGATCCAGGTCGACGCCGACCCCAACCTGTGGCGGGAACAACTCGACATCTCCGCCGCGGCACACGAAGCGGGTAGCCGCCTGCACCCACAGGTCGCCGCCCGCCCCTTCGGGATGCTGCTCGGCTTCCCGGGCCACCACGCCTTCACGCACCGCCCGACGTATCGAAAGCTGAAGGCGCAGTGCAGCCGTGAGGAACTCGCGGCCCGCCTGGCCGAGCCCGCGGTGCGCGCCGCGATCCTCGCCGAGGAGGACCTGCCGCTCGACCCGAACGTCCTCTTCGACGGAATGTTCGCGCTCGCACAGTATTCGGGCGACCGGCTCTACCACCTCGGCGAGCCGCCGGACTACGAGCCCACCGCCGACCGCACCGTCGCGTCGATCGCCCGCGAACGCGGCCAGGAACTGCTGCCGACGATGTACGACCTGATGCTCGAGGCGAACGCCGCCGCCATGCTGATGCTGCCGATGTTCAACTACTCCGACGGCAACCACGACGCGATCCGCGAGATGATGACCCATCCCGCCGGCGTCCTGGGGCTCTCCGACGGCGGTGCGCACTGCAGCATGATCTGCGATGCGTCGTATCCGACCTTCCTGCTGACCCATTGGGCGCGCGACAGGCACCGCGGCGACAAGCTCCCGCTGGAGTACGTGGTGCGCAAGCAGTCCTACGACACCGCGCAGCTGTTCGGTCTCTCCGACCGGGGCGTCATCGCAGTAGGGAAGAAGGCCGACGTCAACGTGATCGACATGGACGCGCTGACGCTGCACGCGCCGCGGATGGCGTACGACCTGCCCGCAGGCGGTCACCGTCTGGTGCAGGGCGCCTCGGGGTACGACGCGACGATCGTGAGCGGGGTCGTCACCCGGCGCCACGGTGCCGACACGGGAGCCCGTCCCGGTCGATTGGTTCGCGGCGCGCGCTGATCACTCCGGTGAAGTAGGGGAGCCCATCCACCAGCGGTCGACGTCGGTGACGAACGGGCTGTCACCCAGCCGGTCTACGTCGTCGCGGAAGGCATCGGCGACGAGGTGTTTTCGCGGGTTCCTGCCGGTGGACACGAAGCACGACAGTTCGTGGTCGAGCGCCGTCGACAGTGAGCGGTGACCGCCGAAGTACACCGCGCGTTTGAGCGCCGATACCGCGTACGGCGAGCGACGGGCGAGCCGTCCGGCGACGGCGCGTGCTTCGGGCAGCAGATCCTCGGCTGCCACCACGCGATGCACCAACCCGGTTTCGAGTGCCTCGGAGGCGGTCATAGGACGCCCCTCGAGCATGTGCTCGAGCGCCCGTGACTGGCCGAGGATCGCCGTGAGGCGCTGTGTCCCGCCGCCTCCGGGGATCAGGCCCGCGAGAATCTCGATGAGGCCGACGCGGACGCGGTCGTCGTCGGACGCGAGCCGAAGATCGCAGAACAGCGCGAGTTCGAGGCCGCCGCCGAGAGCCGCGCCGTTGATCGCGGCGACGTAGACCACCCCGGAGCGGTTCATGCGCAGCATCGTCCGTTTCAGCACGGCGCTGTAGACGATGCCCGACCCCCAGTCACCGCCACGCTTCTCCGTCATGGTCAGCAGGCCGGGTAGCCGGAATGCTGCGTTGTTCGCGCGGATCGACCACTGAACGAGGCGTTGTGGCAGTGGTGGCGCCGACATCTCGAAGAACAGGCGTACCTGCTCGGGTTCGGAATGCGACACGAACTTCGAACCCGTACCCGTGAGGATCACCGCTCCCACCGACGGATCGCCGTCCGCGGCTCGGGTGAGTGCGTCTAGGTCCTTGACCAAGCGCAACGACAGGAAGTGATTGGGTGGGTCGGCGAAGACCGCGGTAAGTACCCGGCCTTGCTGGCTCAGCGTGAGGGTGGCCAGGCGAAGGTCCCTCGCGCGGGTCGACGTCTTCTTCGTCATAGCGCTCCCTCGCGGTGCGGCGATACCCATCGTGGGCGGATCTCGGCGTGGATGGGACCATCCGGGACGATGGTCAGCGGCGCGGTGATCGGGAATGTGGCTGTCGTCGTACCGATCTCAACCTGCCGCACCACAGCGGCCAACTCGAGTACTGCCGCGGTGAGGGCGAAGTACTCACCGATGCACGAACGTGGTCCACCCCCAAACGGCAGATACTGCCAGCGGTCGATGCGCGCGGAGTTCTCGGCGTCGAACCGGTTGGGATCGAAGGTCAGCGGATCGGCCCACAGTCGTGAATCGCGGTGCAGCGCATACACACCTACCACCAACTGGCTGCCCGACTCGACGTGATGACCGTCGACTTCCATGTCGGTTCGGGCGACCCGCATGATCGCGGGAGTGGGTCCGCCCAGCCGCAGGGCCTCCTGGACGACCATCGTCGTGTAAGGCAACTGGCCCCTTGGGTCGGCGATGAAGGCTGCCTCCTCGACGGCGTGGGCTTCGGCTGCGACCCGCTCCTGCACCTTCGGATGTCGTCCCAGTGCCCACAGTGCGTAGGCCAACGTCGTGGCAGTGGTCTCCAGGCCAGACGCAAGGAAGATGACCAGTTCGTGGCAGATGTCGTCGTCCGACATCGGTCGGCCGGTGGTGGGATCGGTCGCCTCGATCATGGCGCGGACCAGAGGCGCATCACGGTCCGGATCTGCACGGCAGGACCGCAGGATGTCCGCGGCGAGCCCGTGTGCGAAGTCGTTGAATGCCTGCGCGTTTCGCCGGGCAGGTGTCGGAACCCATCGTGGCAGCTTCAGCGGCGCACGTCCGCGAGCGGCGATGTAGCCGCTGATCCTGCGCATCGGCTCCACCAGTGCGTCGGTGTCCTGGTCGGGCTCGAACGCCATGATCGAGCGGCCGAGGACTCGCATCGTGATCCGTCGGCCGTC
>JAQSXQ010000246.1 GCA_029256565.1 Mycobacterium sp. | reverse complement strand
CTGGTACTCCGGTCGCATCGCGCTCGTCGGCGACGCCGCGTACGCGCCGGCCTTCCTGTCCGGTCAAGGCACGAGCATCGCGATCGCTGGCGCGTACGTCCTGGCCAGTGAACTCGTCGCCCACGATCGGCCGGAGCAAGCCTTCGCGGTTTATCAGCAACGACTGCGCGGGTACGTCGAGAAGAACCAGGACCTGGCGTTGCGCACGGACGGCACAGTACTGGCGCGGACCGGCGGCCAGCTGCTACGCCGAAACCTCAAGCTCTGTGCGGTCCCGCTGTTGCAGCGCCTCGGTCTCGTCGGCCTGCTGCAGGCGAAACTACGCACTGCTGCGACCGATCTGACGCTGTCGGACCGTGACCTCCGCGGTGCCGCACATCACCTCGGCAACGGCAGTGCACGATGACCCAGGCGCTGAACGGTTCTACCCGCGACGTCCGACCGCGCCGCTCGAGCAGGAAACTCGTCGTGTGGGCGGCTGTTCTCACCTCCGCCAACGTCGTGGCCGACGTGGTCATCGGCTCGCCGATGATGGTCATGCCTCAGTTGCAGAACCACTTCGACACCGATCAGGCCGCCTGGTTCAACGCGAGCGCCATGTTGGCCGGCGCCATCTGGTCACCACTGCTCGCCAAGAGCGCCGACGTCTACGGCAAACGTCGCGTACTCGTCGGCACGCTCCTGCTGGCATGCGCGGGAGCCCTGCTCTGCCTCGCTGCTCCCAACCTGTGGATCTTCCTCGCGGGCCGCTTCCTTCAAGGGGCCGCATTCGCCGCCGTCTTCCTGACCGTCGCACTCGTCATGCAGATCTGCACGGCACGGCTCGCGATGGCCGTGGTCGGGCTCGTGACGTCCAGCTCGTCCATCGTCGGCGTCGTCGAGCCCTTCCTGATGAAGCCGGTCATCGACGCGTTCGGCTTTCGGGGCGTGTTCGCGGTCGCGGCCCTGCTCGCCGCCGTCGCCGCCATCGGGGTTCGCCTCGTCCTCCCCGAGTCGCCGGTCCGCAGTACCGGGAGGATCGACGTGGCGGGAGCGCTACTACTCGGTGTCGGCCTGGGCGCAGTCCTCGCCTACATCAGTCTCGGCGGCGATCGGGGATGGCTGTCCTCGGGCATGGCGGCGGTACTCGCCGTCGGCGTCCTCACGTTGAGCGGCTGGACGATTCACGTGCTGCGCATCGACGATCCCGTCATCGACGTCCGGGCACTCACGCGTCCGATCTTGCTCGCGCTGGTGACGCTGATCCTCGCCGCTGGTTCGTTTCGGAGCATGCTGCAACTCGTAGGCATCGTCGCCTACGTACCGTCCGAACTCGGCCTCGGCTACGGGCTGGGTGACGGCGAGTCGATTGCCGTTCTGTTCGGCGCGGCGAACCTCGGCATCGCCGTCGGCGGTATCGGCGCGGGATGGCTCGCCGGCAGGGTCGGCCCGGCGTGGCCACTCCTCGGCGGCATCGTCCTCGGGGCGACCGCAACCTTCGCGATGATCGCAGGCATATCGGCGCCACCGCTGGCCGTCGCATGTAGCGGCGTGCTCGGGATGGCCGCCGGCGCGATCGCGGCCTCCGGCTACAACCTCGCGACCAGCCTCACAGCACCCGAGCGACAAGGTACGACAGCAGGATTGGTGTCGGTCGTCGTGGCGCTCGGCTCGGTCGTCTTCACGATCGCAGGCGCCGAGGTGCTCAAGGCGTCTCGCGTTCCCGACGTCATCGCCGACGGCACCCCGGTCAGCACGGCGACCGGGGTGCACGTCTACATCGCTTTGGCGGGGCTGCTCTTCGTCATGGCCGCGGTTCCCGCGTTCGCCCTGGCTCGGTCGGGTCGGCGCTCGACCCGCACCGCTCAGAGAACGGGGTGAAGGTTGCGGACGGGGCTGACGCCTTCCAGGACGGAGGCGACGTGAAGCACCGTGGATTCGGCATGCCAGTTGCCGGCGATCTGGACTCCGATGGGAAGGCCGTCGCTGCTGGTGCCGAAGCGCATCGACAACGCCGGCAGTCCGGTGACGTTGAATTGGACCGTGAACGTCTGGATGTGCGTGGCGTCAACGGTCTTGCCGTCGATGACGAACTCGGTCATGCCGTGCGGGTGGGCAGGAAGGGGAAGTACGGGGAGCAGTAGCGCGTCGTACCGGGTGAAGTATTCGGCGTAGCCGTCGCGAATCCGCTCGAAGCCCTGCTCGGCGGCGATGTAGTCCTCGATCGACGTGTCCGGTGTGCTCATCATGGACGTGGACATCGTGAACATGTCGTCCTCGCGGCCCCTGGTGGCGGCGGCCATCGCGGGCTTGAGTTCCATGACGTGCTGAAGGTTGAACAGCGCCAGGGGATTGTCACGTTCGAGCGCGGGGATCGTCACCTCGTCGACGTGTACGCCGGTGCGCGAGAGCGCCTGCGCGGCAGCCCGTACGGTTGCCGCGACCTCGGGATCGACCGGCCCGAGACCGGAGTCGACGAGCCAGCCGACGCGCAGGGGACGGCTCGGATTGGGCCCGACACCGCTGTCGAAGGCCTTCGGCGTCACGGAGAAGCCGTCCGCACCGTCGGGTCCGGCGAGTAGCGAGTAGGTCAGGGCGAGGTCGCGGACGGTACGGGCCATCGGTCCGACGTGCCAGTCGCGGCGGGGTACGCGGGGCCACACGCCGGTCATCGGGATGCGTCCGTGGGTGGGCTTGAGTGCGACGATCCCGGTTTGGGCAGCCGGGCCGCGCACGGAGATCGCGAGGTCCGTGCCGAGTCCGAACGGGCTCATGCCGGCGGCAATCGCCGCCGATTCGCCTCCACTGGACCCGCCGGGAGTGCGATCGAGATTCCAGGGGTTGTTGGTGCGCCCGGTGAGCAGGTTGTCGCTCTCGGTCGAGTACGAGAATTCCGGCAGGTTGGTCTTGGCCAGCAGGATTGCGCCGGCATCCTTGATGCGGGCCACGCTGGTGGCGTCGGTCGTGGGCAGTCGCCCCGCGAAGATCGGCGACCCCCGCTGAGTGAGCACGCCTGCGGTGTCGATCGAGTCCTTCACGGTGAAGGGCACGCCGTGCAGTGCGCCGACGTCCTTGCCCGCGGCCAGATCTGCGTCAGCGGCGCGGGCGGCATCGAGCGCACCGTCCGCGATCGTCACCATCGCGTTGATCGCCGGGTTCGTGGCCTCGATCCGCGCGAGGTGTGCCCGCACGAGTTCGACCGATGACACCGCCCCGGTGCGGATCAAGTCGGCCATTGCAGTTGCGTCATTGAAGATCAGCTCATCGGACACGTCATTCTCCTAGTTAGTAGACCAGTCGACTAGTTGCCGACAGAAGGGCCGTAGGGGGTTCGACCTACGGAGAACTGGGCGTCAGATGTGCAGCATCTGACGGGTGTATGCCATCACGGTGTCGAGGTGCTCTGGACTGCGATTCACCTTCGCGAGGACACTTGCCCCGACCCACGCGCCGTAGAGCGAACTCGCTGCCAGGGCGGGTGAGACCTGAAGGGGCACCGAGTGGTCCTCCACTCCGGCGGCCAGCATCCGTTCGAGCCGGTCGATGATGCCGGCCGTGCCTTGCTGCAGAGTCAGCCGCATCGGCTCCGACAAGTCGGACACTTCGGCGGCCAATTTCACGACGAGACAACGCCCTTGGCAGTCGTCGACCGTCTGCTTGTCGTAGAACTGCTGCCAGTAGGTCATCAACTGCTCGGCGGGCCCGGCACCTGGCGTGGCGATGATGCGGTCCATGTTGGCGAGGTAGTCGGTGAAGTACTTCTGCAGCATCGCCTCGCCGAACGCGTCCTTCGAGCTGAAGTAGTGGTAGAACGAGCCCTTCGGGACGCCTGCCGTGGTCAGCACCTCGGTGAGGCCGACGGCCGAGTAACCCTTCTGGACCATCAGACGCTCCGCGGTGTCGAGGATCGTCTGTCGGGTGTCGGTCTTCGCCGTGGTCATGATTCGAGACTAACCGTGATTAGACCGGTCGTCTAGTCGGCATGTCACTGCATGGTGGAGATGAAGAGCTGGCAGAGTGGCGTCGTGTCTGAAGACGACGACGCCGTCCGCGCACTGCTGGCCTATCTGGGCGCCGCGATGGTGGCAACGGGTCAGCCGGTCAGCGACGTCGAGGATGACCTGGCTCGGGTGGGCGCCACGCTGGGCTACCCCGGCGTGCAGATCGCCGCATCGCCGACCGGGGTCATCTTGAACCTGGCGAGCGGCAGCGCGGCGACGTTCGAGTCAGTTCAGGGTGGACTGCGTCTCGATCAGGCCGCCGAGGTCCGCGGGATCCGTCATCGCTTGTCGCAGTTGGACCTTTCGGTGCCTCAAGCCACCGAGGAGCTGCTCGCTCTACGCCTGCGCCCACCTCGATATCCGCAGTGGCTGGCCAACCTCGGCTGGATCGCAATCGCCACGGGAATCGCTCTCATTCTCCAGCCCGGCGGGGCCAATGTCGCCTTCGCGGCCGCGGGGGCCGTCGTCGTCGTCGCCCTCTTCCGGCTGGGGCAGCGGTTCGCCGTGATCGCGACGCTGCTACCGACGCTCGCGGCCTTCCTTCTGGCGTGCGGGGTCTTCGCCGCCGCCAACGCCGACTGGTTGGATGGACCCCTGCGCACCCTGTTGCCGCCGCTGGCCGTGTTGTTGCCCGGCGCGTTGATCGTCACCGCGATGTC
>JAQSXQ010000245.1 GCA_029256565.1 Mycobacterium sp. | reverse complement strand
ACCACCGAGTTGCCCAGCTGCACGTTCCAGCGGATGAGCACCTGTGCCGGGGTCTTGCCGTAGGCATCGGCGACCGACGTCACGGCGGGATTGTCGAGCAACTTGCCCACCCCGAGCGGGCCGTAGGCCTGGGTGAGGATGTTGTGCTCGGCGTGGAAAGAGCGCAGCGCCGACTGATTCAGCAGCGGGTGCAGTTCGACCTGGTTGACCGCAGGCACGAAGAAGGCCAGATCCATGATCGTCGTCAGGTCGTCGGGCGTGAAGTTGGCGACGCCGACCGACTTCGAGTTGCCGAGTTCCTTCTGCTTCATCAGACCGCCGAAGCTGTCGATGTACTTACTGGGGTTTCCGGCGGGCCAGTGGATGAGGTACAGGTCGACGTACTCCATGCCGAGCCGTTCGAGGCTGGCCTTGAGCGCGTCCTGCGAGGCCTGGTAACCCTGATCCTCGGTCGCCAGCTTCGTGGTCACGAAGATCTCGGCCCGCGGAATGCCCGACGCGGCGATGGCCCGTCCCACTGCTGCCTCGTTGCCGTAGGCGGCGGCCGTGTCGATCAACCGGACGCCGATCTCGAGCGCCGCGGAGACGGCGTGCTCGGCTTCGGCCTCTGACAACTCGCCGGTGCCGATGCCGAGGACCGGAATCGTGTTGTCGTCGTTGAGGCTCGTGTTCGGAATCTCTGCCGTGGCCATGTTCCACCTACCCTTTGAAGTTGAACGTGCGTGGATCGGGACCCAGTCGCGTGCCGTCCTCGAGCGACGCGATGGACGACATGTCCTGCTCGCTCAGCTCGAAGTCGAACACGTCGAAGTTGCTCGCGATGCGTTCGGGGTTCACCGATTTCGGGATGACGATATTACCGAGCTGGATGTGCCACCTAATCAGGACCTGCGCAGGCGTTTTGCCGTGTGTCGCGGCGAGGTCGGTCAGCGTCGCGTGGCTCAGCAGCGACCCCTGGCCCAGCGGGCTCCAGGCCTCGGTCGCGATGCCGAGTTCGGCGTGCACCTCGCGTAGTTCGTGCTGTGGCAGCAGCGGGTGCAGCTCGATCTGGTTGACCGCTGGGACGATTCCCGTGGCGTCGACCAGCGTGCGCAGGTGTTCGGGCTCGAAGTTGCTGACGCCGATCGACGTGACCCGGCCCTGCTCGCGCAGGTGGGCGAACGCCTTGAAGGTGTCGACGAAGGCGTTGACCTCCGGCATGGGCCAGTGGATGAGGTACAGGTCGAGCCGGTCGAGTCCGAGCTTGGTCATGCTCGCGTCGAAGGCCCGCAGCGTGGTGTCGTACCCCTGCTCGGAGTTCCACAGCTTGGTCACGACGTACACGTCGTCGCGCTCCAGGCCGGATGCCGCGACCGCGCGTCCGACGCCCTCCTCGTTGCCGTACGCCGCTGCGGTGTCGACGTGCCGGTAGCCTGCCGACAGCGCCGCGCTCACTGCGCGCTCGGTGTCGTCGGCCGGGGTCTGCCAGACTCCCAACCCGACGGCCGGGATCGAATGACCGTCGTTCAGCGTGACAGAGGGACCAGAGGAGCGAGCCATGACCAAGAGTGTGCCAGTCGGCATCCCGCCCACCGCTCCGGTGGGCACGGTGGCCGACCCGGGTGCCGGTCGGCCGAGCCGCCGCAAGCTCGCGACGCTCAACGCCGTCAGCGGCGCGCTGCTGCCGTTGGTCAAGCGCATCCCCGAACCGGTCAAGCGCAAGATGCTCGGTCGGCGCGCGGTGACGATCGACGGCAACACGCTCGACCCGACGCTGGCCCTGGTGCTGGCGATGCAGCGGGCCTCCGGCGTCAACGGCCTGGTGGCCAGCGACGACGTGGTCGTATCCCGCGAACAGCTGCGCAACCTCTCGGCGAAGATCGACTCCGGCGTGACCGTCGCGACCCGCGAGCTGACCGTTCCCGGGCCGGAGGGGCAGATGCGGGCCCGCCACTACACGCCGGTCGACGGACTGCCCGACGGCTCACCGCTGCTGGTGTTCTTCCACGGTGGCGGGTTCGTCGTCGGCGACCTCGACACCCACGACGGCCTGTGCCGGCTGATCAGCCGCGACGCCGACGTCGGTGTCCTGTCCATCGACTACCGGCTCGCCCCGGAACACAAGGCGCCCGCCGCCGTTGCGGACTGCTACGCCGCCTACCGGTGGGCCGTCGACAACGCCGTGGCGCTGGGCGCCGACCCGCGACGCATCGCGGTCGGCGGCGACAGCGCCGGTGGCAACCTCGCCGCCGTGGTCTCGAGGCTGGCGCGCGACGACCGCGACCAGGGCGTGCCGCTGCCCGCGCTGCAACTGCTGCTCTACCCGGCGACCAACTTCGCCGGCGACACCCGATCCAAGCTGCTGTTCTCCGAGGGCTTCTTCCTGACCAAGCCGCACATGGACTGGTTCCGGGACAACTACCTCAGCGGCGCGGAGGTGGACGTCTCCGATCCGCTGATCTCGCCGCTGCTGGCCGACGACCTGACCGGCCTGCCGCCCGCACTGGTGCTGACCGCCGGGTTCGACCCGCTGCGCGACGAGGGCCATCACTACGCCGAGGCGCTGGCGGCCGCTGGCGTGCAGGTCGATTACCGCGAGTACGGCTCGGTCGTGCACGCGTTCGCGAACTTCTTCCCGCTGGGCGGGGGGAGTGCGGTGGCCACGGCCGACATGGTGTCCGCGCTGAAGGCTCACCTCAGCCGTTGCTGAGCCCCAGCGCGGCGGGCTCGTGGGTGTGCGCCGCAGCCGCCGGTACCCTGTGATTCGTGGCCACGAAACCGAAGAAGACCGCCAGCTACGACCTGAAGGCTGCGGACCGCAGGCGCGACATGCTGATCAAGATCGGGCTGACCGCGACCGTGGTCGTCATCGCGGTTGCCGTCGTCCTCACCATCGTGCTGAACGCCAAGGACAAGCCCGCCGCAGGTGATGCCAAGTCCATCCGGGTGGCCTCGGCGAACGTGGTCACCAAGGAGGGCACCACGGAGCCCAAGGCCGTGCTGAGCCTCTACGAGGACTTCCTCTGCCCGGTGTGTGGCCGCTTCGAGCAGCAGTTCGGCCCCACCATCAGCTCGCTGGTCGCCAGTGGCGCGATCGCCACCGACTACTACATGGTCGCGATCCTCGACCGCCCGGCGAACCAGAACTACTCCTCGCGTGCCGCTGCCGCCGCGTACTGCGTCGCCGACGAGGACAAGACCCCGAACAAGGAAGCCTTCAGCCGGTTCCACGCCGCGCTGTACGCCCAGCAGCCCAGCGAGGTCGGCACCAACTTCCCGACCGACGAGCAGCTGATCGAGACCGCACGCCAGGCCGGCGCCGGGGGCTCGGTGCCCGAGTGCATCAACAGCGGCCGCTACACGAAGATGACCGAGGGCCTCGCCGGTGCGGTCGAGATCAACGCCACCCCGACGGTCCGCATCAACGGCGAGGAGTTCGAGTACTCCACGCCCGACGCCCTCGTCGCCAAGATCACCGAGATCGTCGGCGAGCTGCCCGGCGCATCCGCCCAGCCCGCCGCTCCCGCGCCGACCGCTCCGGGCCAGGCTCCGGCCGCGCCATGACCGTCACCGCGCCCGATGCCGTCCCGGTTGCCGACGAACCGGCGGCCGGGAACACGGTGCGCGTCGGTCGCGCGAGCGCGATCTGGCTGCTCATCGCGGGTGTCGTCGGCTTCGCCGCCGCCTTCACGCTGACGGTCGAGAAGATCGAGATCCTGATCAACCCGGCCTACGTGCCGTCCTGCAGCATCAACCCGGTGCTGTCGTGCGGCTCGGTGATGGTCACCCCGCAGGCTGCGCTGTTCGGCTTTCCGAACCCGCTGATCGGCATCGTCGCGTTCACGGTCGTCACGGTCACCGGCGTCCTCTCGCTCGCGAGAGTTCGGCTGCCGCAGTGGTATTGGGCCGGACTGGCCGTCGGCACCCTGCTGGGCGTGGTGTTCGTGCACTGGCTGATCATCCAGAGCCTCTACCACATCGGCGCCCTGTGCCCGTATTGCATGGTGGTGTGGGCGGTCATGATCCCGCTGTTCGCGGTCGTGGCCCCGATCGCGCTGCGGTCGCTGGCCGGCAACGCGATCGCACGCGTCCTCTACCAGTGGCGCTGGCCGCTGGTCGTCCTGTGGTTCACCGCGCTGATCTTGATGATCCTGGTGCGGTTCTGGAATTACTGGTCCACGCTGATCTGATTCCAGGCGCGCGTGACCTCGGGTTAGGGTTACGCGTGATTTCCAAACTGCTGGTCGCAAACCGTGGTGAGATCGCGATCCGGGCGTTCCGGGCTGCATACGAGCTCGACATCGCGACCGTTGCGGTGTTCGCCCTCGAGGACCGCAACTCGTCGCACCGGCTCAAGGCCGACGAGTCCTACCAGATCGGCGACGTCGGACATCCCGTCCGGGCCTACCTCTCGGTCGACGAGATCATGCGCGTCGCGCGGCATTCCGGCGCCGACGCCGTGTACCCGGGCTACGGGTTCCTGTCCGAGAATCCCGAGCTAGCTGCGGCCTGCGACGCCGCGGGCATCACGTTCGTCGGACCCGGAGCGCACGTCCTGGAGCTGACGGGCAACAAGTCCCGCGCCGTCGCCGCTGCCCGCGAGGCCGGGCTGCCCGTACTGGCGTCCTCGGAGCCCTCGGCGTCGGTCGACGAGCTGGTCGC
>JAQSXQ010000244.1 GCA_029256565.1 Mycobacterium sp. | reverse complement strand
GCGGCGATCGCCGACGGGGCGGACACCGCGATGTTCTGGGCACTGGTCGACGACGACGGGGTCATGCTGGGCGGCGTTCGCGCCAAGGGGCCGTTGACGGGAGCCGACGACTCGCACGCCGTGGTGGAGTGGGCAGGCCACGAGGGGTTGCCCATGGTGCGCAAGATGATCGACGACAGGGCGCCGTTCGGCATCCTGGAGATGAAGTCGGCGTGGACGACCGACGATCGGACCCGGGCGGGTCTGGTGTCCACCGCTCTGGCGCGCAGTGGCTTTCACGCACTGGAACTCATGGGCATCCAGTTCTGCATGGCGACCTCCGCACCTCACATCCTGGAGCGCTGGGGATCGTCGGGCGGCGTGGTGGCCCCCATACCCGCGGCGGCGTACCCCGACGAGCGCTACCGCACGAAGATGATGTGGTGGGACAGGCGGACATTCGCCAATCACGCTGACCCCGAACAGTTGTCGAAGATCCTGCGCGAGACCGCCGCGATCGCGTCGCGTCCGGCGATCGCCCTGTGACGCCCCGCGACGGCGTCGCGAGCGCTACGGCCGGCCGAATTGCCGAAATCACCGCACCGTCGACGAACGGAGCCGAGGCCGCCCGCGCGTCCGCCAGGGTCGCTAGCCAATGCGCAGCGCGCGGGTGGCGCCGTCGTCGAAGTCTGCGAGGTGTCCGCCGACGGCGCCGTGCCGCAGGCCCCGTCGGCGACCGGTGCGACGGGTAGCCATGCGCCGGTCTCACGCCGATCGTCGGCGACCACGCCGCACCGCGCGCTCGGCGGCGTCGACGTTGCCGGCAGGTTGCGGTGAGTGGTCGAACCGGGGCGTCCCGGGTAGCGATCCCAGCAGCCGCGACGGGCCCCGTCGGTCCGCGGCCGTTCGCACAGCGCTCGTCTTCAGCGACACGCCCGCAGTTGGCCGGCAGCGAGGTTTCGCGCCCGAGATGACGCATCGGTGTCGGTCGGGGGCCGTACGCAGCATGAACACACACGACCGGCGATACTGTCTACACAATGTCCGGAGGAACGCCTCGCGTAAGCCTTGAGCGGCTGGTGACCGACGTCGCCGTCGATCTCATGGCGTCGAATGCGGCCACCTCCGTCCCGGTGGCCCGCAAGGTGCTCGCGATGCTCGTCGCGTACTTCGACGTCGACGTCAGCTTCCTGCGCTACAACGACCATTCGATTCGGGCATCGCTGCTGGTGGCCGAGTGGCCCGAGCGCCTGGACGTACCCGACCCCGACCCGCTCGGCGTCGTCTACTTCGCCGACGCCGACCCCGTGTTCGCGGCATCGGAGCACGGCAAGAAGCCGCTGGTGTTCCGGCCCGAGAACGAGGACTACCAACGGCGCATCGAGGAGGCCCGCACCGTCCCCCAGACGTCGATGGCCGCAGCGCCGCTGGTGTCCGGCGACCTCACGACCGGCGTGCTCGGCTTCGTGAAGTTCGGCGATCGCGAGTGGCGGCCCGAGGAACTCAACGCCCTCGAGGCCATCGGGTCGCTGTTCGCGCAGGTGCAGGCGCGGGTGAAGGCCGAGGATCAGCTGCGTCACCGCGCCGAGCACGACGACCTGACCGGCCTGTGCAACCGGCGCGCACTGCTCGACCACCTGGCGGCCAGGCTGGCGCCGGGTAGCCCTGGTCCGGTCGCGACGTTGTACTTCGACCTCGACCGCCTCAAGACCATCAACGACTACCTCGGACACACGGCAGGCGACTGGTTCATCCGGGTGCTCGCCGACCGGCTCCAGCAGAGCACCAAGCGTCCGAGCGTCATCGCGCGCCTGGGTGGCGACGAATTCGTGGTCGTGCCGACCGAGCCGACGTCGGCCACCGAGGCCGAGGAACTCGCCGAACACCTGCTCGGCGTGCTGCGCGAGCGCGTTGCCATCGACGGCGAGATGCTCACCCGCACCGTCAGCATCGGCGTGGCGCTCGGCGTTCCCGGTCGTGACACCACCAAGGAACTGCTGCGGCGGGCCGATCAGGCGTTGATGACCGCCAAGGCAGAGGGCGGCAACCGCGTCGCGGCGGCCACCGAGGAGATGGCCCTGGAGTCGGAGTTCCGCAACGACATCGAGTTGCACCTGCAGAACGTCATCGAGAACGGCGCCCTGTTCCTGCGTTACCTGCCCGAGGTCGACATGCGCACCGGACGGGTGCTCGCCACTGAGGCCCTGGTCCGGTGGGAGCACCCGACCCGCGGGCTGCTGTCCCCCGCCTCGTTCATCGCGGTGGCCGAGTCCATCAACCTGGCGGGTGAACTCGGCAGGTGGGTGATGCGCACCGCATGCGCGGAGTTCGCGCGGTGGCGCGCCACGGGCGTCGCGGACGACGTAACGCTGCGGCTGAACGTCTCTCCCGTGCAACTCGTCGCCGGGGGGTTCGTCGAGTCCGTGGCCGGCATCCTCGCCGAGTTCGACCTCCCCCGCGGGTCGGTGTGCGTCGAGATCACCGAGAGCGTGGTGGTGCACGACCTGGAGACCACGAGCATCACACTGGCCGGCCTGCGCGAGGCGGGCGTCAAGGTCGCGATCGACGACTTCGGTACCGGTTACAGCGTGTTCGCGCACCTCAAGCAGTTGCCGGTGGACGTCCTCAAGATCGACCGCAGCTTCGTGACGGATCTGGGCCGCAACCCCGACGACCTCGCGATCGTGCGTGCGATCATCGCGCTCGCCGATGCCTTCGGTCTGCAACTGGTGGCCGAGGGCGTCGAAACGGAGGCGGCGGCGCAGACGCTGCTGCGCCACGGCTGCAGGCGGGCGCAAGGCTTCCTGCTGTCCGAGCCCCTGGCCGGCGACGAGATGCTGGCGCTGCTCGTCGAGGGTGGCGTCTCAGTTCACTTTCCTGCAGTGCCCGGGGCCTGACCGCGAGAACCGCGCGTCGCGCAGTGCTCGGTGCACGGCTGAGCACGGCGAGCGGGTGCCGGCGTCCGGCGCGGCCGTGCGCAGGATCTCGACGCGACCGAAGCGGCTCGCGGTACGGCCCACCAGGCAGACCTGTCGCTGCTCACCGCCGACGCCTGCCACGGGCTCACCGGCCGACCCCTCGTGCTCGGTCGGCGCCACGCTGATGCCCCTGCGGGCACGCACCGCCATGGGTCCATCCGGTGTGCCGAACACGGCGCCGACGACGCGTCCGTCGTCGAACACCAGCCGGTGCAGTGGCGCACCGGTCAGCACGTCCACGCCGCGACTGCGCGCCTGACCGACCATCCAGTCCCGCAGTTCCGGCGCGCCCATGCCGCCGCGCCAGCCGATCGAGCCGATCGGCAACACCTCGACGGTCCCGCCGTCGGCTGCTCGCATCGTGTGGTCCCCCCTGGCGAAGACGCGGGAGTGGAGCATGCCGTAGGGCGACGTGAGGCACTGCACGGCCCAATCGCTCAGGCGGGAGCCGATGAAGGGTTCGATCTCGCCCTCGCGGACGGCACTGACGACGCGCGTCGGCACCGGCACGTCGCGAGCGACGTAGGCAGACCCCGGCACCCACGCGGCGAACTCCGCGAAGTAGTCGGCGGTCTCCGCGTCGGTGGCCTCGGTGATCAACCAACCGCAGGCCTGGACGCGCCGACGCGTGACGACTCCGGAGCCCCGGTTCACCGGAACCGGTGGGGCGTCGGCGACCAAGACGTCGCATCCCGCGTCGACGGTGGCGATCGCTCCCGCGAGACCACCGACGCCTGCGCCGATCGACACGAGGTCGACCTCGCGGTCCCACTTCTGCATCAGCTACCCCCGCTTCGGCTGCTGTGAGGATGCTCACTCGGACACCGACCATCCCGGCCGTTCGCGGTGTCGAAGCACTGTTGGAAGGCGACGAAGCCGGGGCTCGGCTCGACACCCCGTCGCCGCCGGCCCGGTGTGGCCGCCGCTGGGCGAACGTGCACGTCAGCGCGGCGCCGAGCCGTCTGCCGGTGGTGCCGGACTTCTTTCGGAGCTAGACCCGAAGTCATCACGATTCGGACTTTACATACCGATGGGATGCTACGCAGCGCGTCGGTATACCCGGAGTTCGGCCGGATCTCGGCCGAGTTCCGAGTCCATGGAACGCAGCAAATACGTGTAGAACTTCCTGGGGCGTACACGGACGCGGGGGTCGGTCAGCACGGAAAGTCGAGAACGGGCAACAACGGTGAGTGACAACCCCGAACGTCGACCCGACGGCACGCGCGTGCAGATCCTGCGGGCAGCGGCTCAGCAACTCGCGCGCGAGCCGTACGGTCAAGTCAGCCTCGATCGCGTCCTCGAGATCGCCAACGTGACCAAGGGCGCGCTGTACTTCCACTTCCGCTCCAAGCACGACTTGGCCATCGCGATCGTCGAGAACCATGCCGAGGCCCGGGCGGAATCATTCGACGAGGCCTTCGCGCAGTCGCGCCCCGGCCTCGAGTCGATGATCGAACTCTCCTACCGCATCGGCAGCGACGACATCGGCGACGACATGGCCCGCGCCGGGCTCAACCTCCTCGAGGCACTCGGCCGCTTCGACGGCCTACAATCCAAGGTGCTCGACGGATGGGTCACCGCCTTCACCGACCTCGCCCGACGTGCGGCCGACGACGGCGACATCGCAAAGGGCGTCGACCCGGCACACGTCGCCCGCCTGGTGGTGTCGCTGTACCTGGGCCTGCG
>JAQSXQ010000243.1 GCA_029256565.1 Mycobacterium sp. | reverse complement strand
GTGCGCGCGGATCACCGGTTCGTGGAGCGGGCGGGGCCGGTGAACTTCTACTCCCTCTACCGGGCGCACGACCTGCACTTCATCGTCTACTCCGCGATGTTCGAGGGGCAGTCGGAGGTCGCGCTGCAGGCCGCGGGCGAACTGGCAGGGCAGTTGACGCCCGAGCTCTTGGCGATCGAATCGCCTCCGATGGCCGACTGGCTGGAGGCGTTCGTGCCGCTGCGCGTTCACGTGCTGGTGCGGTTCGGGCGCTGGGACGAGCTGATCGCCGAGCCGCTGCCCGACGACCCGCTGCTGTACTGCACGACGGCCGCCACGGTGCACTACGGCCGGGGCGTCGCCTACGCCGCGACCGGTCGGCTGTCCGAGGCTCACGCCGAACGCGACGCGTTCGAGGCCGCCTACGCCGCGATCCCCGAGAGTCGCTACCTGTTCAACAACACCGGCCGCGACATCCTTGCGATCGGGCGGGCGATGCTCGACGGCGAGATCGCCTATCGCGAAGGGCGTTTCGAGGAGGCCTTCGAATCGCTACGGCAGGCCATCGCCCTCGACGACGGGCTGCCCTACGACGAGCCGTGGGGATGGATGCAGCCCACCCGACACGCCTACGGTGCGCTGCTCCTCGAGCAGGGTCGCGTCGAGGAGGCTGCGGCGGTCTACGCCGCAGACCTCGGTCTCGACCCGACGCTGAGTCGCTCGTGCCAGCATCCCGGCAACGTGTGGAGTCTGCACGGCTACCACGAGTGCCTCACCCGGCTCGGCCGCGACGACGAGGCGACGATCATCGGTCGCCAGCTGCAGTTCGCGCGAGCCAGGGCAGACGTGCCGATCGAGGCCTCCTGCGCGTGCCGGCTGGACGCCGGCGGGCCCGACTGCTGCGCCTAGGTAGCAAACCAACACGCTAGGCGTTCCCGGCCGTGCAGATTCAGCAACGTTCGAAGCGCAAACCACACTCGCATGGACCGGAGCATCGGCAGACGTAGAGCACTGCTCGATAAGCTCAATACCCTGGTTCAACAGGTATCGACGTTTCTGCACACAGCGTCGTTGACGCGTGCGTAGAATCCGACGAATGGTATGGAAGCTTGCTGTGGCGACTCTGGTTACCCTCGGGTTCTTCGGTGGCATCTTCTGGCACCACTCCACTCGGACACCCGAGGTGGCGTACGTGCCGATCGTCGCGACCGAGCCGGCCCCGGCCGCCGAGGTCGAAATCGCGTTGCACCAGTCGATCGATCCGCGTGCCCGCGATCTGTGCGGAACGATGTACGCGCCACCGTGGTGCTGAGACCGCTGCGTAGACTCGGCGGCTGTGGGCATCAGCGACGACGACCTCGGTCACCTGCGGCGCTGCGTGGAATTGGCGCGCGAAGCCCTCGACGACGGTGACGCCCCGTTCGGATCGGTGCTGGTAGACGCCGACGGCGTCGTCCGCTTCGAGGACCGCAATCGCACCAAGGACGGCGACGAGACCCGTCACCCCGAATTCGAGATCGCCCGCTGGGCCGCGGCCAACATGGCGCCGGTGCAGCGCGTGCGCGCGACCGTCTACACCTCTGGCGAGCACTGCCCCATGTGCGCCGCCGCGCACGGGTGGGTCGGCCTCGGCCGCATCGTGTACGCCGCATCGACCGAGCAGATGGTGACGTGGCAGATGGAATGGGGCTCGCCACCGTCGCCGGTCTCGGCCCTGCCCATCACGGCGATCGCACCGCGGGTCCCGGTCGACGGTCCCGCACGGGAGTTGGAGTCGGAGATGAAGGCGCTCTACGAGGCCAGGTTCGGGCCGGATGCCTGACTCCCCCGGCTGGGTCCAGCACGCGATCTGGTGGCAGGTCTATCCCCTTGGCTTCGTCGGCGCACACCCGGCGGACCACCCGCCGACGGCTGACGAACATCGCCTGAACCGGCTCACCGACTGGCTCGACCACCCCGTTGCGCTCGGCGCGTCGGGCATCGCGCTCGGGCCCGTATTCGCTTCGGCCACACACGGTTACGACACCATCGACCACTACCGCATCGACGACCGGCTCGGCACCGACGAGGACTTCGACCACCTGATCGCCGAGGCGCACCGGCGTGGGCTACGCGTGTTGCTCGACGGGGTGTTCAACCACGTCGGCACCGACTTCCCGCGCTTCCGCGAGGCCTCCGACGGCGGCCCGGATCATCCGTCGGCTCGGTGGTTCCGCCAGCGCCGCGGGCGGTTCGAGACGTTCGAGGGCCACGACGGGCTGATCGCGCTCGACCACGACAGCCCCGAGGTCGTCGACTACGTCGTCGACGTGATGTCCACGTGGCTGCGCCGCGGCGCGGACGGCTGGCGGCTGGACGCGGCGTACGCCGTGCCCGACCGGTTCTGGGCCGAGGTCCTGCCGCGCGTGCGGCGCGAACATCCCGACGCCTGGTTCGTCGGCGAGGTCATCCACGGTGACTACGCGTCGATGGTCAAGGCGGCCACCTACGACTCCGTCACCCAGTACGAGTTGTGGAAGGCCATCTGGAGCAGCCTCAACGACGGCAACTTCCACGAACTCGACCATGCCCTGGGTCGGCACGACGAGTTCCTCGACGTCTTCGTGCCGTTGACGTTCGTCGGCAACCACGACGTGACCCGCATCGCGAGCAGGCTCGACGACGTGCGCCACGTCGAACACGCGCTTGCCCTGCTGTTCACCGTCGGCGGCACGCCGAGCATCTACGCCGGCGACGAATGGGGCTACCGCGGCGTCAAGGAAGATCGCTTCGGGGGCGACGACGCCGTGCGCCCCGAGTTCCCGCCGCACCCGCCCGAGACCGATCCGGGCGACGACGTGCGCCGGACCCACCAGCACCTGATCGGACTGCGCAGGCGCCACCCGTGGCTGCACGCGGCCCGCACCACCGCGCTGACGCTGACCAACGAGCAGTACGCCTATCGCGTGCACGCCGGCTCCGACGCCTTGATCGTCGCCCTCAACGTCGGCGACGAGCCGATGCGCGTGCCGTTGTCCGAACACGGCGTGCGAAGTGGCCGGATCGTCGCGGGCTCCGGCGCGCCAGCCGAAGACGTCGTCACCGAGCTGGAAGTCGCTCCGCACGGCTGGGCGATCGTCGCCGACGCCTCCTGAATCAGCCCGCCTCGGGCAGCGACTCCCCGTCATCGAGGACTGCAGTTTCAGCTCGTCGGGCCAGCCGAACACCTCGCGAGCCGATCGGCCGTCGATGGCGTGGGTCAACCGTGCGCACTCCCGCAGCCGCGGCCCGAGGACTGGATGCGCCAGGTAGGCCCGCGCCTCTGCCCGCGACCCGATGCCGTAGGTCATCGCGGTGCTGCTCCTGCCCAGGCCCTTCAGCTGCGGGAAGACGAACCACATCCAATGGCTCTGCTTGCGGCCCTCCTGGAGCTCGTCGACCACGTCGGAGTAGATGCGGTCCTGCGCAGCGACGAAGCGCTGCAGGTCGAAGGGATCGTCGATGCCGGCCATTCCGCAACGGTCGCACTCCAGGTGAAGTGATCGCAACGATTCCCTTACAGCGATCACGACGCCACCATCAGCGGGTTAGGGTTCGGACTTCAATGATCACCACCACCAGCGAGTCCGCCTCCAAGCCGGATTCCCAGCCGACGCCCACGCGAAGAAAGCTCCCGCGCCCCGTGGCGTCCCGGATCAGCATCCAGTCCAAGCTGCTGGTCATGCTGCTGCTGACCAGCATGCTGTCCGCGGCGGTGGTCGGCGCGATCGGCTACCGGTCAGGGCAGTCGTCACTGCGCGCCTCGGTGTTCGACAGGCTGACCGAGATCCGCGCCTCCCAGTCCCGGCAGCTGCAGAGCCAGTTCGACGACTTGAAGAACTCCCTGGTGGTGTATTCGCGCGGTGCGACCGCGACGCTCGCGCTGGAGGCCTACACCGCAGGCTTCGATCAGCTGGCCAACGCCACGATCGACCCGGCGCAGCAGCAGTCGCTGGTCGACTACTACGCCAACCGGTTCGCAAGGGACGAGGCCGCGCAGACGGGAATGCAGGTCGACATCGCCTCGGTGCTGCCAACCTCACCCGCCCAGCGCTACCTGCAGGCCTACTACACCGCGCCGTTCGACGACTGGCAGAAGGCCATCGGCTTCAGCGACGCCCGCGACGGCAGCGCCTGGTCGGCGGCCAATGCCCGGTACAACGACTTCTTCCGGCAGATCGTCGAACGCTTCAAGTACGAGGACGCCCTGCTGCTCGACACCCGCGGCAACGTCGTCTACAGCGCCTACCGCGGCGTCGACCTCGGGACCAACATCCTCAACGGACCCTACAAGGGCAGCAATCTGGACGACGCCTACCGGGAGGCGCTCGACTCCAATGCCCTTGGCTACGTGGGTGTCACGGACTTCAGCGACTACGAGCCCGCCGACGAGCCGACCGCCTGGCTGGTGTCGCCCGTCGGTCCTGACGGGCGCGCCGAGGGCGTGCTGGCGCTGCAATTCCCCGTGTCCAAGATCAACGACCTGATGACCGCGAACGAGCAGTGGGAACAGGCGGGCATGGGCCGCACCGGAGAGACCTTCCTGGTGGGGCCGGACAACCTCATGCGTTCCGATTCCCGTCTGTTCCTGGAGGATCCCGAGCGGTTCAAACGCGACGTGGTCGACGCGGGAACCGCACCGGAGGTCGCCGAGGACTCCATCCGGGAGGGCGGCACCACGTTGGTGCAGCCCGTCGAGACGAACGCCACCCGGGACGCCCAGCGCGGCCAAACCGGATCGCTCGTCGCGCGTGACTACCTGGGCCACGAGACGCTGCAGGCCTACGCCCCGGTGAACCTGCCAGGCCTCAACTGGTCGATCGTGGCGAGCATCGACACCGACGAGGCCTTCGCGCCGGTCTCGACGTTCACCCGCAAGCTCGTCCTGTCGACCGCCGCCATCATCTTCATCGTCTGCCTGGCGGCCATGCTGCTGGCGAGGTTGTTCGTGCGGCCGCTGCGGCGGCTCGAGGCGGCCGCCCAGCAGATCAGCGCGGGCGACTACGCGGTGACGCTGCCGGTGCGCACCCGCGACGAATTCGGCGACCTGACCGTGGCATTCAACGACATGAGCCGCAACCTCGCGATCAAGGAGGACCTGCTCAACGAGCAGCGGCGGGAGAACGACCGGCTCCTGCTGTCCCTGATGCCCGAACCCGTCGTGGCGCGCTACCGCGAGGGCGAGGAGACCATCGCCCAGGACCACCAGGACGTCACCGTCCTCTTCGCCGACATAGTCGGGCTCGACGAGCTGTCCGAGGACCTGACGTCCGACGAGGGACTCGCGATCGTCAACAAGCTGGTACGCCAATTCGACGCGGCGGCAGTCAATCTCGGCGTGGAGCGGGTGCGCACGCTACGCAACGGCTACCTCGCCAGCTGCGGGTTGAGTGTGCCCAGGCTCGACAACGTCCGCCGGACAGTCGATTTCGCCGTGGAGATGCAGCACATCGTCGACCGGTACAACGCCGAGTCCGGCAACGACCTGCAATTGCGCGCGGGCATCGACACCGGAACGGTCAGCAGCGGACTGGTCGGCCGGTCGAGCCTGGCCTACGACATGTGGGGCGCGGCGGTCAACATCGCCTACCGCGTGCAGGCCGGGTCGGCCCAACCCGGGGTCTACGTCACGTCCCGGGTCTACGACGCGATGCGCGACACCCGCAAGTTCGTCGAGGCCGGGCACGTCGGTTCCGACGACGACGACACCGAGCCGATCTGGCGACTGGTGGAGCGTCAGCAGTGACCGGGCTGCTCGACGCGCCCTGGTTCTACTGGGCCGTCGGCGTCGCCATCGGATTCCCGGTCCTGCTCATACTGCTGACCGAACTGCAGAACGCGCTGCGCCGCCGCGGCAGCGTGCTGACCCGCCCGGTGTATCTGCTGCGGGCCTACATCCTGCCGCTCGGTGCCTTGCTGCTCTTGCTCGTCCAGGCCATCCAGGTCGACGGCAAGGCAACGCCGGTGCGCATCGTGGCCACCGTCTTCGGCTTCGTCGTACTCGTCCTGCTGCTGTCGGGGCTCAACGCCACGCTCTTCCAGGGGGCGCCGGAAGGCACGTGGCGCAAACGGGTTCCGTCGATCTTCCTCGACGTGGCGCGCTTCGCGCTCATCGCCGTCGGCGTGGCGCTGATCTTCGCCTACATCTGGGGCGCCAACGTCGGCGGCCTGTTCACGGCGCTGGGCATCTCGTCGATCGTGCTGGGCCTGGCGCTGCAGAACTCGGTGGGCCAGATCATCTCCGGCCTGCTGCTGTTGTTCGAGCAGCCGTTCCGGCTCGGCGACTGGGTCGACACGCCGTCGGCCCGTGGCCGGGTGGTCGAGGTCAATTGGCGCGCAACGCACATCGAGACCGTGGCCGGGCTGCAGATCACCCCCAACTCCGTGCTGGCAGGCCAGTCGTTCACCAACCTGAGCAGGCCCGAGGGCGCGCACGTCATCACCGTGCAGACGGTGTTCGCGCTCAACGACCCGCCAGACGACGTCTGCGAACTCTTGACCCGGGTCGCCGCGACGCTGCCTCAGCTGCGACCGGGTGTTCAGCCGTCGACCCTGCCGCTGGGTGGCACGGAGTACGCGACGACGATCCCCTTGCGGTCCCCCGCCGACGACGCGGCCGCGCGGTCGATGTTCCTGCGCTGGATCTGGTACGCCGCCCGGCGGGCCGCGCTGCACCTCGACGAGGCCGACGACGACTTCGCCACCGACGAGCGACTCACCGCGTCGCTCCGGATCGTCGGGCCGGCTCTGCGCCTCGGCCCCGGCGAGGAATCCGAACTCGTCGCGCACGCCCGGTTGACCCGCTACGCCGCCGAGGAGACGCTGCAGTTCGCAGGCGAGGTGCCGCGCAGGATGTCGTTCATCGTCAATGGCAACGTCAAGCTGTTCGTGTCGGGTGACGACGGCGAGGTCGTCCCCGTACGGACCCTGAGCCGGGGCGACTTCCTCGGGCAGACGGCGCTGACCCGCGAAGCCGTGTCGGCCTCTGCCCGTGCCGTCGACGAGGTGACGGTCGTGCAGGTCGACCGTGAGCACGTCGAGGAACTCGTCGCACGAAAGCCGTTGCTGCTGCAGGACATTGGCAGAACCATCGAGGACCGCCGGCGCAGCGCCCGGCGCGCGCTTGCCGCCGTCCGCGACTGACCGGCATACGTCGCCGACCATTCGTCGGCAAACCACATTGGTCACTTCAGTCCCACCGGTCACAGCGCCTGATGGCCGCCGTAGGTGTCGGGGCCGAGTCCTGATCGTTAGCCATTCGCGACCCGACACGACGGCGCGGCCCAGGGAAGTGCCGTCTCCCTGCGTGTTTCACTGACGACCGCAAAGCAACGGAGATTGCTTTAGGACCAGAAGAGAAAGGCAGGTCGGTTGCCGTTATGAAGTTCGTCAGAAAGATTCGTGGAGCGTGGTTGCGTCGGTTGGCGGTGGCCGCCCTCACCGCCGCGACCCTGCCCGGATTGATCGGCGTCGCCGGGGGCACGGCAACCGCAGGAGCGTTCTCGCGTCCGGGCCTGCCCGTCGAGTACCTCGACGTGTTCTCCCAGTCGATGAACCGCAACATCCGGGTCCAGTTCCAGGGCGGCGGCCCGCATGCGGTCTACCTGCTCGACGGCCTGCGCGCCCAGGACGACTACAACGGCTGGGACATCAACACCCCGGCATTCGAGTGGTACTACGGCTCGGGACTGTCGACCGTCATGCCCGTCGGCGGGCAGTCGAGCTTCTACACCGACTGGTACCGCCCCTCGCAGGGCAACGGTCAGGACTACACCTACAAGTGGGAGACGTTCCTGACCCAGGA
>JAQSXQ010000242.1 GCA_029256565.1 Mycobacterium sp. | reverse complement strand
GAACCACCCGCGGGACGGCAGGAACTCGAGCAGTCCGTCGAGCGCCCGCTGCAAGTTCTCCTTGGTACCAGACAGGAAGCTCCCGTAGAGGTCGCCGTTCACCCGCCGCGGAATCGACACGATGCGGCCCTGTCGCGCGTCGAGCACACCGGCGGCGACGTCGGTGTGCGTGGTCGTCCCGCCGGGATGCCGCTCGATGGCTGTGATCTCGACCCAGCTGTCCGGTGCGGCGACGGCGTCGGCGTAGATCCGCGCCGAGGTGGGCGCGATGCCGAACTGGCCCAGTTGATTTGCGGTCGCCGAGTCACCCAGCTTGCTGGCCACCCCGGTGAGCGGTTCCACCTCGGCGGGCGTGCCTGGCCCGAGCACGACGTTGACCATTCCGGCGAGACCGATCTGCGGTGCCACGCGCTGCAGGACGATGAGGTCCTCGTCGCGAGCAGCGATGACGTGCCGATCTCCCTTGCGGCACACCGTGAACCGGACCATCTTGCCGCCTTGGTCCCGGCGCCACCATCGACCCTCGAGCGTCCGGTCGGCTCGGCTGAGCGTGTCGAGCATCGCTGCGACCTCGGGGTGTGGCTCGCCGAATACGTCGAGGACGCCCTGTGCCATCAGGTCACGGGTGACCTGATCCCACACCAGATCGCGCAGCTCGGGGATCGGGATGTTCGGACGGATGCCCATCGACGGTGGGAAGTCCACGAGATTGAGCTTGTCGGCGATGAGCAGGAGGCCGTCGATGGTCACCTCCACACCCACGACGTCGTCGAAGTGCGTGCCGCCGTGGCCCGCGCCGAATCCACTCGTCATGGTCACCTCGGCGCCATCTGCGCCCCGAGCAGCGCGCCGGCGTCCTGATCGGTTGCGTCGTACCGGCTCGCCGCGGTCCGAAGGTCGTCCCGTAGCTCCTCGGATGCCTGCCCCATCGCGGTTCCCGCCGCCACGCGCGCGTGCTGTGCTGCTTCGACCGCCCCCGCGGTCGACCAGGCGATGACGCCGTGGCTGAACCGCACCGCTGTGTCCACGCCGGCCGTGACCTCGGTTGCCGACCGGATCTCCGCGGCTGCCTGCCCCTGCTTCGCGGCCAGCTCCCGGACGTGTGCCGTGGTGACCTGCAAATCGCTCGACATCAGAACCCCCCTCGCTCCCATTGTTCTACCGTGCCGCCACTGCCGTCGACCCGGTTCCGCCATCCCGGGCGTCAGACGACCCGATTTGGACCTCCACCAGCCGCTCGCCGTCGACGGGCGCGCGCTCGCCGCCCGGCGTTCCGGGCCCGGCCGCCGTGGCGTCGGGCTCGCCGTCGCCATCGGTGTCCTGTTCGACGTCGAGCACTCCGTCGCGGTTCTCGTCGTCCTCGGCGTCGGTCACGCCGTCACCGTCGGAGTCGTCGCGCACGTCGGGCACCCCGTCGCGGTCCGAGTCCTTGGCGGCGTCGTCCTTCGCCTTCTGCTCGGCGTTCTGGTTCAGCGCCTGCTGCACCGCCGACTGGATCAGGCTGGCGAGCTGGGCGGCATTCACGCCGGCGGCCGTCGCGGCGGGTAGTGCACCGGCAGCGGCGGGTAGTGCGGCGGCGGGCGCGGCCCCCATCGGCGGTGCCGTCTCGCCGCTGGATCCCACCGACCCGACCGGTGCGGACGCGGGTGCGCTCGGCAGGTCGGACGCCGGCACGTCTCCCACCGGTGCGGCGCCGACGTCCGAGGCCGGGGCTCCGCCCGATGCACTGCCACCGGACGCGCCGCCACCGGGGGCACCGCCACTCGCGCTGCCGCCACCGGAGGTGCCGCCCGGCGCGCCGCCGGGATCATCGCGAGACTCCTCGTCGCGGTCGGTCTGCTCGCCGTCGGTGGACTCGTCGCCGGAGTTCGTCCCCCCGTCGTCGGTCGGCTCGGACGGCGGCGGAACGTCGGTGCCCGGACTGTCGATGCTCGGACCCCCGCGCGACATGGTTCCCAGACCGGTGGCGCCCTGGTACCGGTCGGCGGTCTGGTGGATCTCCGCTGCGTTCGCGTTGACGTGCTGGGTGAGTTCGACGAGTTGGGTGGTGCAGACGCCGAGTGCCTTGGTGACGGCGGCGATCTCCATCGCCAGGGCGGCGCCCTGCCCGACGTACGGCGTGGCCGCGACGAGCATCGTCACCAGACCGACGTCGGCCAGCCAGTCGCTCTGGTCGTCGAGTGCGGTGCGGGTGGCGACGATCTGATTCGCCTCCCGGGTCAGGACCGCGTTGACCGCTTGGTCCGCCGCCGACACCGCCCGGGTGCGGCCGATCTGCCGCTCGTTGGCATCTCCGTACGCGCCCGAGCCGCGGCCCGACCAGCTGTCGTCCGGGTACGCCGACGACAGCGTCGCGCCTGCTCGCTGGAACCGCGCCGCGCCCTCGCCGAACCGCGCGCCGTCCTCGGGGTCGCCGAAGCCCGTCGTGAGTTTCATCCCGCCGATGGCCTTCTGGCCGCCGCTGAGGATCGGCCGGTTGGCGCGCTTGAGGAACCGCTGGACGTCGGGCCGCGCGAGGAACTTCAGCGCGTCGTCGGCGTAGTTCGACAGCTTCCGGCCGAGCTTGGCGAGATCCGCCAACCTTCCGGCAGGGGAGAACCGTTCGAAGAGGTTGCCGAGCCCCTTCAACCCGCGTGCGAGCGTGTCGGCTTCACCGGCCAGCTCCTGCCCTGCCTTGCCCACCTCCCAGAGCGCATCGCCGACGTCCTTGATGTCCCCGACCAGACTCATTCACCCCAACCCCTTCGCCGATGAGGACGCTACCAGCGGTTCCGGCCCCTCGGATGCACCAATTTCCAGCGCTCGGTCAGTGCGGTCGGCGTCGGGTCGCCGCAGCTGAGACGGCGCCTCCGATGCCGTCGGGTCGGCTGACGACGCTCGGCAGAGGAGCCCAGGACGTCCAATCGGGTGTTTGCTGACGATCGAAGCGCGGCGGCCGCGACGCTGCGCTGCCTCGGGTCTGACCGCGCCGTGGTTGATACTGGCCGTGGTCGAACTGGCGATCAGACCGCCTCGTTCCATATCCGGGAAGGGAGCCGTGTGCCGTGAGCGATCGCGACGATGCTCTGCGCAGACAGCTCGGGTGGACAGGGCCCGAGGAAACCGACTACGAACCGCCACCGGCGGAGCCAATGGCGGCACCGGCGGCGCCCCCGTTGCCGAGCCGGCCTCCCGTGGACCCACCGCAGTACGCCCCGCCACCGCCGCCGCAGCCGCAACAGCCACAGTGGAACCAGCACCAGGCGGGCTGGCCGCAGCAGTACCCGCAGCAGCCGCCGCCTCCCCCGCCGTCGCAGCACGGCCAGCATCCACAGCGGCCGGGAAATCCGAACCACCCGGTGCACCCGGGCCAGCAGGCGCCGGGCGGCTGGCAGGGCCAGCCCCAGATGCACGACACGCGGGTCATGCCGCCCACCGCACCCGGGTCCTATGCCGATCGCATCCGCGCGGACCAACTCGTCCCCGCCAAGCGCACTCCACCGGCGCGCGGTTGGCGGCGCGCGCTGTTCCGCGCCAGCTTCGGCTTGATCAACCTGGGGCCGTCGCCCGACGAGATCCGCCAGGCCGAACTCGAGGCGCGCATCCGCGGCGGCCTGCGCGGGCACTACAAGATCGGCGTCATGGGCAAGGGCGGTGTCGGCAAGACCACCGTCTCGGCCAGCATCGGCTCGGTGTTCGCCGAACTGCGCCAGGACGACCGCGTCGTCGCAATCGACGCCGACACCGCATTCGGCAAGCTCGGCTCCCGTGTCGACCCCAAGGCCATGGGGTCCTACTGGGAGTTGGCCGGCGACCAGCACCTCGAGACCTTCGCCGACATCCGCAGTCGGGTCGGCAACAACGCCGCGGGCCTGTTCGTCCTTGCCGGTGAGGGCAGCCCCGCGCGCCGACGCGTCCTCGATCCGGCGATCTACCGCGAGGCCACCGCGCGCCTGGACAAGTACTTCACCATCTCGATCGTCGACTGCAGTTCCACCATGGACACTCCCGTCACCCAGGAAGTGCTGCGCGACCTCGACGCACTGGTCGTCGTGTCCTCGCCATGGGTGGACGGCGCTGCGGCGGCCGGTCAGACGTTGGATTGGCTGGCGGCGCGCAACCTGCACAGTCTGCTGCAGCGCACGGTCGTCGTGCTGAACGACTCGGACGGGCACGCCGACAAGCGGACGCGGGGCATCCTCGCCCAGCAGTTCGCCGGGCAGGGCCAGAAGGTCGTCGAAGTGCCGTTCGACGGGCACCTGCGGCCCGGTGGCGTCATCGAGCGCACGGCAGAGATGGCACCCGCCACGCGGCGCAAGTTCCTCGAGATCGCCGCCGCGCTGGCAGAGCACTTCCCGACGAGCGACGACCGGGAGCGCGGCCGCGACCGCTTCTAGTGCTCAGCGCCAATCGATTTGAGTTACCAGCGACTCGATGAGGTCGCTGACGTCGTCGGGCATCGTCTGCCCGGCCTCGGTGGCGACCACGGCCGAATCTGGCACGCCAGCAGCCTGGGCAGTCTCTTCGATCGTCAGGTTGGCTCGGCGCCGCGCAGCGTAGAGCCGCTGACCGAGCGGCGCGCCCGGCGCCGTCGCACCGAGCAACGACAGGTCGTCGATCTGGCGTCGCACGGCGCTCAACGCCTTCAGCAGCGACGGCGTCACCCGGCCGATGCGGGCCGCGCTCGCCGCCACCGC
>JAQSXQ010000241.1 GCA_029256565.1 Mycobacterium sp. | reverse complement strand
CCTCGCGGTCGAGGGTGCCGAGCCCTCTGCCGATTTGCCGAATGCCGCGCTGTCGCTGCCACAGGTCCATGGCCCCAACGTAGCCGCCACCCTTGACAAGTAATCCTGTCAAGGGACACGATCGAGCAGTGCTCGACGTCGAGGTGATCTCCGATCCGGCTGCAGCCATCACTGCACTGGACCCCGTGCGCACCAGACTGCTCTCCGAACTGGGCGAACCCGCCTCGGCGGCCACGCTGGCGACCCGCACGGGCATCACCCGGCAGAAGGTGAACTACCACCTGCGTGCGCTCGAGCACCGAGGCCTGGTCGTCGCGGCGGGGGAGCGCAAGTGGGGTGGCCTCACCGAGCGGCTGATGGTGGCGTCGGCGTCGTCGTACGTCGTATCGCCCAAGGCGCTGGGGCCGGTCGGCGCCGATCCCGCACGATATCCGGGAGGTCGGCGAACTGTGGCGGCGCTCCCGCGACGCCGACAAGCGACTGGCGACGCTGTCGATCGACACCGCCGTCCGCTTCGCATCGCCGTCGGAGCGCGCCCGGTTCGCCAGCGACCTGACCGACGCCGTCACCGGCCTGGTGGCGCGCTACCACGACGAGACCGCACCCCGCGGCCGCACCCACCGCCTGGTGGTGGCCGCCTACCCCGCACCCGCCACCGACTGAAGGGACACGACATGCCCGTGCGTAGAGACGACTCCGGCCGCCGCTGGGTCGAGATGGAATTCCTGGTTCCCGGCGCTCCGGAGGACGTGTGGAACGCGATCGCCACCGGACCGGGGATGAGCGCCTGGTTCACCCGCGCCGAGGTCGACGAATTCGTCGGTGGCGAGGTCACCTTCCACTTCGGTGGCGACGCCACCTCGACGGGGCCCGTCACCGTCTGGGAGCCGCCGGTGCGATTCGGCTACGAGGAAGTGGGGTGGAGCGGCGAGGCGCCGCCCGTCGCCACCGAGGTGGTCGTGACCGCTCACAAGGGTGGCCAATGCGTCGTGCGCATGGTGCACAGCCTCTTCACCGATCGCGACGATTGGGACGACGAACTCGAGAGCTTCGAGGGCGGGTGGCCCGTCTTCTTCGCCGTTCTGCGGCTCTACCTGCGGCACTTCGTCGGCCAGCCCGCGGCCGCGGTCTCGGTGATGATTCCGTCCGAGGTCGACGGAACCCTGGCGTGGAGCGAGATCACCGAGGCGCTGAACCTGGCTGGCGCCAACGTCGGCGATCGCCGATCGGCCCCGGCCGGGGCGCCGGAGTTGAGCGGGGAGGTCGAACTGCTGCATCAGGATCGCGACAACCGCTACGTCATGCTGCGCCTCGACGAGCCCGCCGACGGCGTCGCCGTGATCGGTGCGCACTGCGCTCCCGGAGTCGCGATGGTGACCGCGAGCCTGTTCTTCTACGGGTCGGGAGCGACCGACCTCGCCGCCGAGCAGGAGGCGGCGTGGGCTCGGTGGATGCCGGATCGTGTCCGTTCGTCCACTTGATCCGTGACCGGACCGCTGCACACGATGGAGGGCATGCGCCGACTGCTGACCTCGTTGTGCGTCGCGGTCATCGCGCTGGTGGCGGCGCCGCAGGCCCGTGCCGAACTCGTACCGTGGTTCGCCAACCAGGTGGGTAACGCCACCCAGGTGGTTTCCGTTGTCGGCGTTGGTGGTTCGGACGCCAAGGTGGACGTGTACGAGCGGACGTCGTCCGGCTGGCGCGCGGTGGGGGCGGGCATCCCGGCCAAGATCGGCTCGAAGGGCATGTCACCCGAGCACTACGACGGGTCGATGCTGACGCCGATGGGCGTCTACACCTTGGACTTCGCCTTTGGCACGCAACCGAATCCCGGTGGTGGCCTGCAGTACGTGCAGGTGGGTCCCAACCACTGGTGGGACGGCGACATGAAGAGCCCGACCTACAACACGATGCAGGTGTGCGAGAAGGCCAAGTGCCCCTTCAGCACAGCGCTGAGCGACGGGACGGAGAACCTCGACATCCCGCAGTACGCGCACGCCGTCGTGATGGGCGTCAACAAGGAACGCGTCCCCGGCAAGGGCGGCGCGTTCTTCCTGCACAGCACCGACGGTGGACCCACCGCGGGCTGCGTCGCCATCGACGACGACATGCTCGTCAAGGTCATGCAGTGGCTGCGCCCCGGCGCGCTGATCGCGGTCTCGAAGTAGTCGCGCGTCTCCGCGGGCTGCTACAGCGCGGCGATGGCGCGCCCGGCCTTCACCTTGAAGTCCAGTTCCTTGGTGGACAGCGAGGCGTCGTAGGTGCGGTCGTAGCCGGTGGCGCTGATCTTCCAGCCGTCGGGGGTCCGGCGGTACCGGTCGTGATAGAAGCCCGCGCCGATCAACATGAAGTCGAACGCCGGAACGATCACCTTGTCCTGCAGGTACCAGATGCCGGTCGCCTCGTCGCCGTCGACGACGATTTCGGGGTGCGTCACGCGGTGCTCGGTGATGACCTCGGCGGGCATCGAGGTGACCATGAACTCGACCAGCGAGGCGCGGTCGGTGAAGTGGTGCTCCTCGCCGAGCGACTCGCCGTAGTCACCGACCACGTCCTCGGTGAGCGTGTCGGCGAAGTCGTCCCAGTGCTTGGTGTCGAGCGCACGTAGGTAGCGGTACTTCACTTGCTGGATCTCGTCGATGTCACCCATGGCGACATCGAAACACACCGGCGGGCCCGCGCATATGATTCCGGCGTGGGATTTATTGACGGATACGTGAAATCGCCGTTCGCCGGCATCGCCCCGTGGATACTCCTGTCGGTCCTGTCGGGTCCGGGACGGTTCGAGGAAGCGGCCTCGGCGGCGCTGGGTCTTTCGCTGCTGACGCTGTGGGTCGGGTGGCGCCGGGCGATCCCCGTGCACCTCCTCGAGGTGTTCGGCGTCGCGTTCTTCGTCGTGATGGCGGGACTGGGCCTGGTGGCGTCCGACGGGATGATCCAATGGCTCGAGTCCTGGGCAGGCGAGGTCAGCAACGTCGCGCTCGCCGCGTTCGCGATCGTCACGCTGGCCATCAGACGGCCGTTCACCATCGCGTATGCCAAGGACACCACGCCCGAGGAGTATTGGGGCACAGCGCAGTTTCGCAAGGTGAACTATGCGATCTCCGCGGTGTGGGCAGCCGCGTTCACCGTCTCGGCGATCTCGGGGGCCCTCGGCGGCATCGTGTTGCACGGTTCCGCCGACTTCTGGACGGGCTGGATCCTGCCCATCGGCGCGATGCTCTTCGCCGTCGAGTTCACCGAGTTCTACCCCGACTACGCGGGCGCCGACGAGCCCGAATCGCCACGTCGGTTGCTCGACTGGCTGCCGCCGTTCGTCCTGGTGGTCGGCATCGTGGGCTGGGTGTCGGAGTCGACGTCGGCCGCGGTCGGGATCACTCTGATCGTCATCGGAATGGCCGGATCGGCGCTGACCAGGAAGACGAAGCGGATCAAAACCTAGCTCCTGGAACACCGTTCGTTCGCCGCACATCGCCGAGCGGCGGAGTGTCCCGGCAGTAGCGCCTGCGCGTGGCGGTTATGGTGGATTGATCATGAGCGAACCGTTGGGGTTGTCGATTGGCACCACCAGCATGGTCGCGGCCCGAGTGGGCAGCCCGCCCGTCACCCGCCGGTCGGTGCTGACGGTATCCGGCCAGCCGCTCGGCGGATTCGTCGAGCGCGCCGGGGATCCCATACCGCTGGTCGCTGCCGACGGATCGCGGCACCTGGCCGATGACCTGATCGTCGCCGTGCTCGACGAGATGGCCGGGGACACCGGAGGGCAGGAGCGCAGCGACCCGGGAAATCACTCCGCGCCGATCGCGATCGCGGTGCCCGCGCACTGGAACGGCGCCACGCTGCGCGCGTTGCGCTCCGCGATGCGCAGCAGACCCAACCTGGCTCCGGGCGGCGTGCCTGCGCGCCTGGTGTCCGACGCCGTCACCACACTGACTGCACTGCACGCCAGCCCCGGTCTACCGACCAGTGGCGTCGTGGCCCTGATGGACTTCGGCGGTGGTGGAACCACCGTCACCCTGGCCGACGCCGCCTCGTCCTTCGAAACCATCGAGACGCGGCGGATTCCGGACTTCTCCGGCGATCAGATCGACCAGGCGCTGATGACGTACGTCCTGGACCGTATCGCCGACGCCGGCGGCGTCGACCCGGCGGGAACCGCAGCCGTCGGTTCCCTCGCCCTACTGCGCGACGAGTGCCGACGCGCCAAGGAACGACTCTCCGAGCAGGCATCGGCGGAAGTCAGTGTCCAGCTACCCGGTCACCGCTCGACCGCGACGGTCACCCGCGACGACCTGCAGACGCTGCTGGACGGCCCGATCACCGCGGTGCTCAACGAACTCGACGATCTGTTGTCCAGCAACAGGATTCAGTGGCCGGACGTGACGGCGGTCGCGCTGGCCGGCGGTGGTGCGCGGATACCGCTGATCGGCGAACGTCTCGCCGCACACACCCGATCGCCGGTGATCACCACGCCGCAGCCCGCACTCGACGCCGCGGTGGGCGCCGCGGTGTTCGCCGCCCACGCTGCCGACTCCGACGCCCAGACCGGCGTTGCGCATGCGGCTGTCGTCACCGAGGCCATCAGTCAGGCGGCACCCGGGACGGCCACCTTCAGAGCGCTGGCGTGGTCGCAGGATCAGGACACCCAGGACCCGGTGCCCTACACCGGCCCCGACACCTACGTCCGCGTGGATCATCCGTATGGAGCCCCCACCGGCGCGACTGACGCGGTGCCGCAACAGGTTCCGAGTCGTGGCGGGTACGAGGGGTTCGACGACGAGCCGCGCGCGTGGCAACGGGTACCGCAACTGGCGATCGGCGTCGCCGCCGCCGTGGCCCTGATCGCAGTCGGCGGCGTGGCGATCGCACTGACCAGTGCCACCGACGAGACGCGACCCACCCCGAGCACCGCACCGTTGACGGCGACGTCTTCGGCACCACCGATCACGTCTCAGATCCCGCCGCCGCCCGAAGTGCCACCGCCGCCGGCGGAGCCGGCCCCTGCGCCCCCGGTCACCGAGGCACCCCCGCCGCCGGAGACCATCACCGTGGAGCGGCCGGTCACCACCACGCCACCCACCACGACCACGACGACCACGACTACGACGCCGTCGACCACCAC
>JAQSXQ010000240.1 GCA_029256565.1 Mycobacterium sp. | reverse complement strand
TGCCGCGGTGTGCGACCTGGACCTGGTAGTCATCGGCGGCGGGGTGGCCAAGTCCGGACCGCTGCTCTTCGAGCCGCTGCACGAGGCGCTGGCCTCCTACGCCGGGCTGACCTTCATCCGCGACCTGCGGGTCGTCCGCGCCGAACTCGGGGGGGACGCGGGCCTCGTCGGCGCCGCCGCCCTCGCGAAGGCGTGATTTGTGCACGTTCAGGCGCGCTGACCGCGCCCGAACGTGCACGAATCGCAGTTTTGGCTGATGGGCTGCCGATCCGCTACTCTTGGCTGGTTCCACCGAAGACCGTCGGTCACCGAGAAATCGGTTGAAGGTCCTGGATTGCCAGGCGGCCCACGCAGGAGGACGAGGTAGACGTAAACACGTGCGCCCCGACCTGTCTGTGTCGGGGCGCTTTTCGTTTCCAGGCTCCCCAGCCCCTCGCGCCCCGTTGGTCGGTGGACATCCACCCAACACGAGGAGGCAAGCATGGCCAAGGCTGACAAGGCCACAGCGGTCGCCGACATCGCCGAGAAGTTCAAGGAGTCGACGGCCACCGTCGTCACCGAGTACCGCGGCTTGACGGTTGCCCATCTTGCCGAGCTGCGCAGGTCGCTGGGAGACGGCACGACCTACACCGTCGCCAAGAACACCCTGGTGAAGCGGGCGGCGAGCGAGGCCGGCGTCGACGGTCTCGACGACCTGTTCACCGGACCGACCGCGATCGCGTTCATCAACGGTGAGCCGGTCGACGCCGCCAAGGCGATCAAGAAGTTCGCCAAGGACAACAAGGCCCTGATCGTCAAGGGCGGCTACATGGAGGGCCGCGCGCTCTCCGTGGACGAGGTCAACCGCATCGCGGACCTCGAGTCGCGCGAGGTGCTGCTGTCGAAGCTGGCAGGCGCCATGAAGGCCAAGCAGTCCCAGGCCGCGGCGCTGTTCCTTGCGCCCGCGTCCCAGATCGCACGTCTGGCCGCAGCTCTGCAAGAAAAGAAGGCCGGGTCGGAATCGTCCGACTCCGCCGCCGAATGACCCGTACACCACCACAAAGCACACAAGTAAGGAAGGACCATTCACATGGCCAAGCTCAGCACCGATGAATTGCTCGACGCCTTCAAGGAAATGACCCTGCTCGAGCTCTCCGAGTTCGTGAAGCAGTTCGAGGAGACCTTCGACGTCACCGCGGCCGCCCCGGTCGCCGTCGCAGCTGCCGGCCCCGCCGGTGGCGCGCCCGCCGAGGCCGCTGAAGAGCAGAGCGAATTCGACGTCATCCTCGAGGGTGCCGGCGAGAAGAAGATCGGCGTCATCAAGGTCGTCCGCGAGATCGTGTCCGGCCTGGGCCTCAAGGAGGCCAAGGATCTCGTCGACAGCGCCCCCAAGGCACTGCTCGAGAAGGTCGCCAAGGAGGCCGCCGACGACGCCAAGGCCAAGCTCGAGGCTGCCGGCGCCACGGTGACCGTCAAGTAGTTCACCGCGCACATCGGCGTAGCCGACAAGCGCATCCTGTGGGGTCGACCTGGCAAACAGGTCGGCCCCACAGTTGCGTTTACGGGAGTACTGCGGCCGACCGGTCCATACGGTGTTGCCGGTTTCGCTCGTAGGCTACAGTGACTCAAGCCACAGGCAGGTGTCGTGGTGGAACGAAACAGTGGCGGAAGGATCGCGCGTGGGCATCGGCATTCAGGTTGAGGGACTGACCAAGTCCTTCGGTTCCCAGCGAATCTGGGAAGACGTCACGTTCGACATTCCCGCCGGCGAGGTCAGCGTTCTGCTCGGCCCGTCGGGTACCGGTAAGTCGGTGTTCCTGAAGTCGCTCATCGGCCTGCTGCGCCCCGAGCGCGGCAAGATCATCGTCGACGGCACCAACATCATCGAGTGCTCCGCCAAGGAGCTCTACGAGATCCGCACCCTGTTCGGCGTCATGTTCCAGGACGGCGCGCTGTTCGGCTCGATGAGCCTCTACGACAACACGGCATTCCCGCTTCGTGAGCACACGAAGAAGAAGGAATCCGAGATCCGTCAGATCGTGATGGAGAAGCTCGACCTGGTCGGTCTGGCCGGCGACGAGACCAAGTTCCCCGGTGAGATCTCCGGCGGTATGCGCAAGCGCGCCGGGCTGGCCCGCTCGCTGGTGCTCGACCCGAAGATCATCCTCTGCGACGAGCCCGACTCGGGTCTGGACCCCGTGCGTACCGCGTACCTCTCGCAGCTGCTGATCGACATCAACGCACAGATCGACTGCACGATCCTGATCGTGACGCACAACATCAACATCGCTCGCACCGTGCCCGACAACATGGGCATGCTGTTCCGCAAGCACCTGGTCATGTTCGGCCCGCGCGAGGTGCTGCTGACCTCCGACGAGCCGGTGGTCAAGCAGTTCCTCAACGGTCGCCGCATCGGCCCCATCGGCATGTCCGAGGAGAAGGACGAAGGCACGATGGCCGAGGAGCAGGCCATGGTCGACGCGGGTCACCACGACGGTGGCACCGACGAGATCGAAGGCGTGCCGCCGCAGGTCATGGCCACCCCCGGCATGCCCGAGCGCAAGGCCGTCGGTCGCCGCCAGGCGCGTGTGCGCGAGATCATGCACACCCTGCCGCCGGCCGCGCAGGAAGCCATCCGCGACAGCCTCGACGGCACCGACAACCGCGACCGCAATGGCAACGGGAACGGGGCCTACGCCGCGGACGACACGACGTCGCGCCACCGCACCGACGAAGAGGCGCCCACCGCGTCCATCCCGGTGCAGCGCGAGGCCTAGCCTCCGGTACTCCGCCTGATGCCCGACGCCGAACAGTCGGCGGCGCTCACTCGCGTGCGCGCGCTGCTGTCGAAACCCGCGTCAGTCGTGGACGGTTACCTCGACGTCATGGGCGCTGACCGCGTCCCCCAGTCGACGGCTCAACGCGTCATGGGTTCGACGCTCCTGCCGCGCATCTACGAGCGGCTGTGGCGTCCGGTGCTGTTCTTCGGCTTCACGATGCGCAACACCGCCGACGAAGATCGCCTGAAGCTGCGGTTACTCGACATCCACACCGGCGACTGCGTGCTCGACGTCGCCTGCGGGCCCGGCAACACGACGCGGACGTTCGTCGGCGAGGTGGGGGCCGACGGTCTGGTCGTCGGGGTCGACAGCTCACCGACGATGCTGGCCCGCGCCGTCACCGATACGCCGCCGGGCGACCCCTTGGCGTACGTGCGTGGCGACGGCTCGGAGCTGCCGTTCGACGACGCCACCTTCGACGCGGTGAGCTGTTACGGCGCGCTGTACCTGATGGACGACCCGTTCGGCTCGCTGCGCGAGATGATCCGGGTGCTCAAACCGGGCGGGCGCATCGCGGTGCTCACGACGTGCGCCCGTGGCCCAGCACCGGTGCGCCAGCTCGAGGTCGCTGCCTCCCGGATCGCGCCGCTACGGCTGTTCGACGCTGACGAGATCACCGACGCCATGTACGACGCGGGTCTGGTCGACGTCACCTGTCGGGTGACCGCCGCGTCTCAAACGGTCAGCGGTAGACGCGGCCTCTGAGCCGCGGCCGGGGGAGCGGCGTCGGTCGCGGCCTCGTCATCAAATGATGACGGGTGCGGGAGCGCACACCCGATGGGCCGCGGACGGCATGTCGAATTTCTGACGTAGGCGGCAATTGGATGCCGCCACGCCGTTGGCGGCGGCTATGGTCCGGCCGTGACGTCCAAGACGATGCTGCGCACGCTGTGGATCGCTGCGGCGGGAGCATGCGTCGCGCTGAGCGCTGGCAATGGAGTGGCCTCAGCGGAGTCCGATGCGCCGGACGGCGGGGCGGCTTCGTCGTCGGCCGACTCGACGTCGGGTGCGAAGTCCGAATCGGGGCCACAGTCGCAATCGAGTTCGCACCCCGCCGCCAGCGACCCGTCAGCGATTCCGAAAGTCATTGTTCGGGACGGTGATTCGGCTGACGGGCCGCCGAACGTCGACAAGCCGGTGAGCACGGCGAGTGCGTCCACGGTGACCGTGCGGCGCGACGATGCCACGACCATCGAGTCCGTTCCCAAGGTCGCGTCCGAGACGACCTCGTCGAAGGACCTGGAGTCTGCGGGGTCGAACACTGTGGCCGACGTCGAGCCCGTCACCGCAACCGAGGACGAGACCTCGACCGACACCAAGCCTCCGATCGACACCCAACCCGTGGTCGCGACCCAACCGGTGGTCGAGCCCACCGCGGTGACCGAGGAAGCCCCGGCCGCTCCCGTCGCCGCCCCCGTGACCGGCGAGATCCGCAGCCTGGCTGCACCGGCAGCGTCCGCCAGTCGCACCCCGGGACCGCTGGCGACCGTCGTGATCAGCCTCTTGTCCGCGTTCGGTCTGATGCCGTCGCTGCCGCCGGCGCCGGTTCCCGTCGTGGGCATACCGACTCAGCCCATCCCTGGTACGTCGTCGATCAACGGGGTGACCGGCGTGAAGGTCGGCAGCTCCAACGTGGCGATCCCGGTCGGCACGACGACCTATACCGGCGCGGCCGACTGGTACTTCCCGACACAGGCCGACGGCACCGTCCAAGCCCAGGGCGTGATGCTGCTGCAGCACGGCTTCCTGGGGTCCAAGTCCTGGTACTCCGCCCTGGCGCAAGACCTGGCGCAGCGGACCAACAGCGTCGTGGTGGTGCCGAACATCCCATCGTTCGGCTTCTTCACGTGCAACGGCTGCACGCTCAGCGCCGTCGCGAT
>JAQSXQ010000239.1 GCA_029256565.1 Mycobacterium sp. | reverse complement strand
CCGCGCTGGACGAGCCAGATGGTCGCGGCGATGAAGAGGAAGAACTGCAGGAACTCGGACTGCCAGTTCTCGGCGACGTCGACGACGAACTCGGAGGACGTCACGAACGACCCGAAACCCTCGGCCGGCTGGCCGTGCTGCTGCAGCTTCTCGTTGTTCTCCAGCCAGCCCGCCACCGACTGCCCGCACAGGGCGATCACGAAGAGCGCGCCGAAGAGGATGCTGAGCGCATTGTCGCGAAGCGCACGCACGGCTCACCTCCCGCCCAGCGGAATCAGGATCATGTACGCGAGCCCGATCGCCAGCACTGCGATCCACGACCAGAAGACGGCGGCCTCGCCACGGCGGCCGCCCTCTTCCTCCGGGGTGAAGTGCGTCATGATGATCTCCTCTCGGCGCGGCGAGGTCGCGCCACGCCTCATCTTCTGACGTCGGCCCACTTCTCGGCACGCCCTTGACACCGGGCGGACCGGCAGGCAAGTGGTGCCCGGTGGGGGGCGGGATCGGGGCCCTGGCGCAGGCTCAGCGACAGGTCGCGGCGAGGTCGATCATCGCCTGCGACGGGTACCCGTACGCCTGCACGCCGTTCCCCTCTGCGGTGTGGCCCATGCTGATCGCCCACGCCGTCGCCCACTCCTCGTTCGCGTCGGGGTCCTGCGAGTCGAACAGCGCATGGCACTTCGAGGTGATGGAGTGCCCGACCTCGTGGGTGACCAGCGCCCGGGCATCGGCCGAGGGCCACCACTGCGCGACGGAGTGCGACAGGGTGATGGTCGACGATCCGCCTCGCGCGGAATCCCACGTCGCGGTGCCGCCGATCCCGGCGTCGCCTCCTGTGCCGGCGACGAACGGAGCCCAGTCGAAGTCGAGCAGCACGCCGCCCGAGATCGAGCGTGCGTATGCCTCGATCTCGAGCCGGATGGCCAGCAGCGGACCGGCCTTCTCGGCCAGTTCCTGCTGTGCGGACTCCTTCAGTGTGCCCGCTCGCGCGGCGTACACCGAGAACGCCACGGCGGCGTCGGAGTCGGCACGGGTCTGCTGCGCGACGTCGGCCGCGGCATCCCGGAAGTCCTGCACCGCACCGGTGCGGGCGGAGACGTTGGCAGCCTCCAACGCGGCAGATGCGGGTGGCGTCGACGCGAACAGAGTGGCGGCGGCATCCGACACCGCATCGAGAGAGTCCTCGAGGGTGGATTCCGCTCCGGTAAGTTCGGCCGCGTCAGCGGCGGCGACGGTTGCGCGTCGGTCGAGATCGGATGCTGCGGCGAAGAGCTCCCACGTCCAGAACGGCTTGAGGGCGAAAGCGTCGTCGACCTCGTTCTCGACGGCCGTGGACGCCCCGTCGCGCGCTTCCGAGGCCGTCGCGCCGATCTCGGCCAGCGCAGCGCGGGCCGCGGGATCGACCAGATCGTCGGCGGCCGATGCGACGATCTGCTCGGACGCGGTCAGCGTGGCATCGGCGATGCTCTCGGTGCCCTCCAGCGACCGCTGCGCCTGCCGCTCGGCCTCGGCCGCGTCCGCCAGTTCGTTCGCCGCCGCGTCGAACCCGCGGTGTGCCGAGGTGTGCACGAAGGCGATTCCGACGGCCACGAGCACGACCAAGCCGATCCCGACGATCCAGCCGACAACAGCTGCCCGCCGCGGCCGCCGGGGCGCAGCGTGCTCGTGGGCGACCGGCTGCGACAGGGGAGGGGTGGCGTCCTCGCCGGGGCGCGGCTCGGTCACGGCGGCACCCGACTGCTCCATGCCAGAACTCTAATTCTTAGAGACGGCGCCGAGGCACGAGATCTCACAGTCCCTAGGCTGAGAGCATGAAGGAAGAGGCGGCAGATCCACGGGCCTGCCCGACGTGCAGTGACCCGCTGCTGTTCGAGATCCTCGACGACGAGCGGTTCCTGGTCGTCTGGTCGTGCGTGAACTGCGGCGTGATCCGCACCACCGAACCGGCGTAGCCCGAGTCTCTCGCTGAGGGATCAACGCTGAGGGATCAACGACCGCGAAACGGCCCGGAAGCCGGCCGCGGGTGGCGGATCCGTCCTCGTCGCCTATACTCCATCGGGTATCCCCCCGAACGTACGATGGCGTATTTCCCCCGATACGGCGTCGTATCCCCCCAAGCGCGGGCACCACCCGCCGTCCATCGGAGTGCTTGTGACTCGAGTGCAGCCGAACACGCCCACCAGCGGCGACGCGCCGACTCGCGCAGCCGCGAGAGCCGCGCAGCGGCGGAGGCGTTCGCTGATCCTCCTGGGTGTCATCGTGATGCTGGCCGTCGCGATCGCCGTCGTGCTCGTCGTCTTCTTCATGCGCGGAGCCGCTGGTGAGCCGGAGCCGGAGTCGGAGTCCGCGCCGACGGGTGACTGTCTGCCATCCAGCCTTCGCATCACTGCCGACCCGGCGGTCGCGGACGCGCTCGAGGCGATCGTCGCCGACCTGGCAGGATCTCGTTCCGACTGCCCCGACGTGACGATCCGGGCCGAGGACAGCTCGGTCACGGCTGCGGCGCTGGCTGCGGGGTCGGCGCCGGAGTTCGACGTCTGGGTTCCCGACTCCGCGATGTGGCCCGCGCGGGCGACCGGTCAGGCCGAGCTCGCGGGCGTGGACACGGCGGATCTGGTCATCGGCGACGCCGTGGCCAGCACGCCTGTCGTCTTCGCGGCGACAGAGCCGACCGTGGCTGTCGTCGAGGCGGCGGGCTCGGGGTTCGCGAGCCTGGCGGGACGCGCGGTCGCGGCCGTGCTGCCCGACCCGGCGACGGTCGCCGCGAGCTCTGCCGCCCTGCTCGCGCTGCAGACGGCGGTCGCCGGAGATGCGCGTACGTTCACCGCGCTCGTACTGGGCCTTGACGCGGGGGTCGTCCCCACCACGGCCGACGCACTCGCCGCGGCATCCGCTGCTCCGGCTCCCACGATCGCGGTGACGACCGAGCAGGCTGTCCTGGAGTTCGGCGGCGATGCGCAGACCCCGCTCGTGCCGATCCATCCCACCGACGTCAAGCCCGCGGTGAGTATGCCTATGGTGACGCTCACGGATGCCTCGGACGAGACACTCGACGCGGTCCAAGCCCTCACCACCGCCGTGACCGGAGGAAGCGCCCACCTCGCCGAGTACGGACTCCGCGACGCGGCCGGCAACATGGCGGGCTCGACCGAGCTGGACACCGAGGGCGCGAGTGCGGCGCCCGACCCCGCCGACGGCGCCAACCAGGCAGAGGTGCTGCGCACGTGGCAGGTGCTCACCGCGCCGTCACGGATGCTGTCGCTCAACGACGTCTCAGGCTCCATGCTTCAGCCGGCGACAGCCGACATGCGGCGCATCGACCTCTTCGAACAGGCCGCTGTCCGCGCGGTCAACTCGCTGTCGGCCGACTCGTCCCTCGCCACGTGGGTGTTCTCGAGCCGGCGGATCGGCGGGCAGGACTGGCAGGAGATCGTCCCGTTCGGCCCGTTGAGCGACGCGGCCCACAAACAGCACACGATCGACACAGCGAACGGACTCGACAGCTTCGTCGGCGGCGGGACGGGACTCTACGACAGCGTGCTCGCCGCCGTGCAGTACATGCGCGACACCTACGTCCCGGGTCAGATCAATCTGGTCCTGCTCAACACCGATGGATACAACGAGGACGACGAGGGTCTCGACCTGCCGGGGCTGCTCGCGCAGCTCGAGACGCTGCGGGACCCGGCGAAGCCCGTCGCCGTCATCGCGATCGGCTACGGGCCCGACACCGATCAGGCGGCTCTGGAGCAGATCGCCGCCGCCACCGACGGCGCGGCATACCAGGCGCTCCAGCCGACCGACATCGGCACGGTGCTGATCGACGCCGTCACCCAGCGCGGCTGCCGACCCAACTGCGGCTAGACAACGGATTGGTATCAGCGCGAAGCAGGACACCACACGCGAGCCAGGCGTTCACGGGGCTAGCGCGCTGTACGCACAGCCGTATCCTGACGGCATGGGCGTCGTAGAGTTCGAATTGACACGCACGGTTCATGCTGACATCCAGGATGTCTTCGCCCGGTTGGCTGACATCGACGGGCACAACCAGTGGATGCCCAAGAGGGGAAGCATGCTTCGACGCACGCGGCAGACCTCCGCGGGGGCGCCGACGGTCGGAACCACATACCTCGACGAGACGTCCGCTGGGCCCACCCCGGGAGAGATCGCAGAGTTCCAGCCGCCGCACAGGCTCGTCTACCACTGGTGGGACAAGTCCAAAGCAGGCAAGCTCAAGCTCGAGGGTTGGCCCGCCTATCGACTCGAGACGACCGATGGCGGTTCCACGCTGGTACGTCACACGGCCACACTGCACACGCACGGGATGTACCGGTTGGCGACTCCCGTCCTTCGCCGGATCGCGATGAAGGAACGGGCGGTCACGCTCGATGCCCTTGCCGCGTCCTTCGAAGCGAGCGGCCCGTATACGCGCTGAGCGCAGGCTGGTGGCAGCTGTATCGGCGCCCCTACGACGAGACCTCCGTGATTCGCTCCGGCGCTGCCCGCTTCACCGTGGGCGACGAGCAGAATGGCTCGAATTGGCCCGTGGCTCGCCAGCATCCGACATGCTGGAGCCACTCGGCCGACCTACCAGATGGTGCCGCCACCGACCGAGATGCCGCCCCACGTGAGCGCGATGAAGATCGCGGCGAACACGACGGGAGCGATGCCCTTGCCGCTGCGCGCGAGTCCCTTGAGGAGGGCGATCAC
>JAQSXQ010000238.1 GCA_029256565.1 Mycobacterium sp. | reverse complement strand
GTGTCGGGATCGACCTCGATGCCACCCATGACGTAGTGGCAGGTCGGGCCGACCTCCATCTCGTCCTTGGTGATGTCGACCTCGGCCAGCTCGATGAACTGGTGGTACATCGACGGCAGTCGACGCTTGATCTCCTCGGTCGGCATGCGCGAGGCGATGTCGAGGTAGACGCCGCCGTGCGGTGTGCCGCGCCCCGCCTTGACCTCGGCGACGATCGCGCGGGCGACCTCGTCGCGGGGGAGCAGGTCGGGTGTGCGACGGGCGGAGTCGTTGTCCGCCAACCACTTGTCGGCTTCTTCTTCACTCTCGGCGTACTGCCCCTTGAAGACCTCGGGGATGTAGTCGAACATGAAGCGCTTGCCCTCGGAGTTCTTCAGCACCCCGCCGTCGCCGCGTACGCCCTCGGTGACCAGGATGCCCTTCACCGACAGCGGCCAGACCATGCCGGTGGGGTGGAACTGGATGAACTCCATGTTGATCAGCGTCGACCCGGCCCGCAGCGCCAGCGCGTGGCCGTCGCCGGTGTACTCCCACGAGTTCGACGACACCTTGAACGACTTGCCGATGCCGCCGGTCGCGAGGACCACCGCAGGCGCCTCCAGCAGGATGAAGTTGCCGGTCTCACGCCAGTAGCCGAACGCACCCGCGATCTTGCCCGTCGGCCCCGTGTCCGCACCCATCGCCTCGTGGGGTGCGCTCGCCTCCTCGCGCGGACCCTTGTCGAGGATCAGGTCGGTGATGGCGCATTCGTGGAAGACCTTGATGCGGGCCTCGTAGTCGCCGAGTTCGCGCTTGTCCTCCTGCTGCAGCGAGACGATCTTCTGCTGCAGGGTGCGGATGATCTCCAGGCCCGTGCGGTCGCCGACGTGCGCGAGCCGCGGGTAGGTGTGCCCGCCGAAGTTGCGCTGGCTGATCTTGCCGTCCTTGGTGCGGTCGAACAGCGCGCCGTAGGTCTCGAGTTCCCACACCCGGTCGGGGGCTTCCTGCGCGTGCAGTTCGGCCATCCGCCAGTTGTTCAGGAACTTGCCGCCCCGCATGGTGTCGGCGAAGTGGATCTGCCAGGTGTCCTTGGCATTCGCGTTCTTCATCGCCGCAGCGCAGCCGCCCTCGGCCATCACCGTGTGCGCCTTGCCGAACAGCGACTTGGTGACGACCGCGACCCGCAGTCCGCGTTCGCGTGCCTCGATGACGGCCCGTAGTCCGGCGCCGCCGGCACCGATCACGACGACGTCGTACTCGTGCCGTTCCAGTTGAGCTTCGTGCGAAGCCATCAAACCCTCACTTGCCTATTCGTATGTAGTCGAACGATGTTGCTAACCAATGAATCTGAGGTCGGAGATGGTTCCGCTGGCCACCAGCATCACGTAGAAGTCGGTCAGCATCAGCGTGCCGAGGGTGATCCAGGCGTAGAGCTTGTGGCGCACGTTGAGCTTGCTGATCTGGCCCCACATCCAGTACCGGACGGGGTGCTTCGAGAAGTGCTTCAACCGGCCGCCGACGACGTGCCTGCACGAGTGGCAGGACAGCGTGTAGACCCACAGCATCACGACGTTGACGACGAGGATGACGTTGCCCAGCCCGAAGCCGAATCCGCTGGGCGACTGGAACGCGATGATCGCGTCGTAGGTGTTGATCACCGAGATGATCGCCGCGATGTAGAAGAAGTACCGGTGGGTGTTCTGGATGATCAGCGGGAAGCGCGTCTCGCCGGTGTACTTCGCATGCGGTTCGGCCACCGCGCACGCCGTCGGCGCCTGCCACACCGAGCGGTAGTAGGCGCCGCGGTAGTAGTAGCAAGTCAACCGGAACAGCAGGAGGAACGGCAGCGACAGCGCCGCGTACGGCAACCACCACACGTCGGGCAGGAACTGCCCGAAGTGACTGGCCTCCGGAACGCACCCGGTGGAGAAGCACGGCGAGTAGAACGGCGTGAGGTAGTGGTATTCGGGGACGTAGTAGTTGTTCTGCAGGAACGCACGGACCGTCGCATAGATGACGAACGCGGCGAAGCCGAGGTCGGTGATGATCGGCGAGCGCCACCACTGATCGGTGCGGAGCGTGCGCTGCGGGATCTGCGCTCGCGTCGCCGAGAAGACGCCGGTGCCGCTGGTGTCACGGCGGTCATCGGTGGGTGCGCTCACGTACTTTGCCTCACTTCGGTCGTAATGTGCTTCGCGGCGTTGCGACGCACGGTGGTGCCGGTTTCAGGCGGCGCCGCTAGCGAGTCCCGCCGAGTCCTTCGTCGTCGACGTCCTGCCAGAAGTCGCTGGCGTACTGCGTATCCGGGATGCCGATCTTCTCGCCGACGTGATGGTGGTGGGCGAACCCACGGACGAGGTCGAGTTCCTCGGCATCGATGTCGAGCCTGTCGATGTCGTTGAGGATCCTCTCGGCGTCGTTGACGATGCGGCGCATCGCTGGGGTATCCCCGTAGCGTGAAGCCAGCGAGGTCACGCAGCGCCGAAGGCCACCGATGAGTTCGTGGAGCTGGGCGAGTTCAGTAGTCGTGGACAACGAATTGACCTCCTTGGGCTGAAGGGTGTCGGGAATCACATTACGCAAGCGATGCTAGCCACATCACCGTGTTCAGAGTGACACAGGTCACGTTACCGAGTGGGAGATGAATAGGTGTCCAAGCACGAACGCAAGCCCGATCTGGGGGACCTCGCGGCAACGCTGTTGACGCTGCACGTGCCGGGTACGCCGGTGATCCTGCCGACCGTGTGGGACGCCTGGTCGGCGCAGCTGGCGGTCGACGCGGGGTTCAGCGCACTGACCGTGGGCAGCCATCCGGTCGCCGACTCGATCGGCAAGGAGGACGGCGAGGTGATGTCGTTCGACGACCTGACGACGCGCGTCGCGCAGATCACCGGTGCGGTCGACGTACCGATCTCGGTGGACGTCGAGTCGGGGTACGGCGAGACGCCCGAGCGTCTCGTCGAGGGGTTGCTCGCGGTGGGTGCCGTTGGCCTCAACATCGAGGACACGGTGCACAAGGAGGGCAAGCGAATTCGCTCGCCCGAGGAGCACGCCGCACTCGTCGGCGGGTTGCGCAAGGCCGCCGACGCAGCAGGCGTGCACGTGGTGATCAACGCCCGCACCGACCTGTTCCTGCGCCAGGACGGCGACGAGTCGGACCGCTTCGAGCGGGCAGTGTCGCGGCTGAAGCTGGCCGCCGAGGCCGGCGCGGACAGCCTGTACCCCGTCGGTAGGCACGACGCCGACACCTACCGGCGGCTCGCCGACGAGCTACCGCTGCCGATCAACGCGATCGCCCTGCCCGACCAGGACGACCCGGCGTCGTTCGGTCCGCTCGGCGTCGGCCGGATCAGCTTCGGTCCGTTCTTCCAGGCGGCACTGGCCGAACGGGCCAAGGAGATCCTCGGCCGCTGGCGGTAGCGAGTTTCCCTGCCGTTGGGTCGCGGGGCCTAGCATCCCGCCGCGTGAGCGACACCGACGACGCGTGGGCCTGGCGTGAGCACCAGGGTGCGGTCTGGGCGGCGGGAGTGGCAGCAGTGCTGCTCGTCGGCGTCCTGGTGTTCGCGGTGGTCCGCACGTCGACCGACGCGGTGCGCCCGGGCGGCGTGACGCCGCCTGCCGGCTCGTCGTCGGACACGACCGCCACGTCACCGACGACGGCGTCGCCGACGACGAGTTACACCATGCCCAACGTGCAGACCAGTCAAGCCGACGTGCTGCCGCCGGTGGGGGTGCCGACGGCGCCATCGACCGACCGAGAGTCCGACGGCGAGGTGTCGGCGCCGACCGAGACGACGTCGGTGAACCCGTACGCCCCGTCGACCACGTCGGGGTCGGCAGGGGCCGTCTGAGGGCTCACACCCCACCTTCGAGCAACGTGAGGACACCGTGATGGCCGCGTCACACGACGCGACATCGCGGCAATATCGGCTTCCTAGCCTTCATCGCATGCGCTCATCCCAACGCGTCGTGGTCATCGGCCACGGCATGGTCGGACACCGCTTCGTCGAGGCCCTGCGGTCGCGGGACGACTCGGACGATTGGCACGTCGTCGTGCTCTCGGAGGAGGCCGACGCCGCCTACGACAGGGTCGGCCTGACCGGCTACACCGAGCACTGGGACCGGACGCAACTCGCGTTGCCGGGCAATGCCTATGCCGGTGACGACCACGTCGAACTCATCCTGCGCGACCCGGTGAAGCGAATCGACCGCACCGCGAAGTACGTCACCACCTCGCTGGGCCGCCGCGTGCCGTACGACGCCCTGGTCCTCGCCACCGGTTCCTACGCGTTCGTCCCACCGATTCCCGGCCACGATCTGCCGCAGTGCCACGTCTACCGCACGCTCGACGACCTCGACGCCATCCGCGCCAGTGCGCTGGCGGCCAGCACGTCGAAGACGCCCGTCGGCGTGGTGATCGGCGGCGGTCTGCTCGGTTTGGAGGCCGCCAACGCGTTGCGTGGCTTCGGGTTGTCGACCCAGGTCCTGGAGATGTCACCGCATTTGATGGCCGCTCAGCTCGACGGCGCGGGTGGCGCCTTGCTGAACCGGATGATCCGCGGGCTCGGCATCGAGGTGCACACCGGTGTCAGCACCGAGAGCATCCAGCCGATCCAGCGGAACAAGCCCCTGCGGAAGTCCCAGGAGGACGACTCGATACGGGTCAAGCTCAACGACGGCAGCAGCATCGACGCCGGCCTGGTCGTCTTCGCCGCCGGGGTGCGCCCACGCGACGA
>JAQSXQ010000237.1 GCA_029256565.1 Mycobacterium sp. | reverse complement strand
GGTGAAGGTGGCGCCGCGGTCGTAGAAGGAATCCGGCGTGCGGTTGACGATCGCCATGATCATTGCCCGGTCACCGGCGACCGGGCGGCCGCAGAATGTACTCCCGTGGGTTCGCTCGCTCGGACCTGTCGACTGCACGCTGTCCAGGCTATCCTCCGGCGCATTTGGGCTGTTCGGGGCGCATCGGTGCAGCTAGGTTGGTCACCGGGCGGTTCGGGGGTCGTTCGCAGGAGAGGTTGATGGCACTGGTCGGTCGGCGGCGTGAGTGCGCCGCACTGGATGCACTGCTCGCCGATCTGCACGCAGGTTCCAGCCGGGTGCTGGTCCTCACCGGCGAGGCCGGCATCGGTAAGACGGCGTTGCTCGACGAACTGACGGCCCGGGCCGGTGCGCTCCGAGTCGTGCGGGTCACCGGTGTCGAATCCGAGATCGAGTTCGCCTTCGCCGCCCTGCACCAGCTGTGCGCCCCACTCACCCAGCTGACGCCACAGCTTCCCGAGCCGCAGCAGGCAGCGCTGCGGCAGGCTTTCGGCGCCGACGCCGGCCCGCAACCGGACCGCTTCCTGACCGGTCTGGCCGTGCTCGGTCTGCTCTCGGCTGCCAGTGACGAGCGGCCGCTGCTGTTTCTTGTCGATGACCAGCAATGGCTGGACGGTGCCTCGGCGCAGATCCTCGCGTTCGTGGCCAGGCGGCTCGGCGCCGAACCGGTGGGCATGGTGTTCGCCACCCGCAACCCCGGGTCGGAGCTGGCCGGACTGCCGGAGCTGGACATCGCCGGCCTGCCCGACCATGCCGCCGGTGAGCTGCTGAGCATCGCACTGGATGGCCCGGTCGATGCGCGGGTCCGGGACCGGCTCATCGCCGAAGCCCGCGGCAATCCGTTGGCGCTGCTGGAGTTGCCGCGGTCACTGAGCCACGATCAGCTGGCCGGTGGCTTCGGACCGCCGGGGGCCCCGGTCTCGCACAGCCTGGAGGCCACGTTCGGCCGTCAACTCGACGGCCTGCCCGAGCCGACGCGGCGTCTGCTCGCGTTGGCCGCCGCCGACCCGGTCGGCGATCCGGCGCTGCTGTGGACCGCTGCCGGCCTTCTCGGCCTCGGCGCCGACGACGCCGTGCCCGCAATCGAAGCCGAACTACTGGTGATCGAGACACGGGTTCGGTTCCGGCACCCGCTGATTCGCTCGACGGCCTATCGCCGGGTCCCGCTGTCCGATCGCCAGCGGATCCATCGGGCGCTGGCTGAAACCATCGACCCCACCGCGGATCCGGTGCGACGGGCATGGCACCTCGGCCATGCCGCCGTGGGCCCGGACGATGCCGTGGCCGACGAGCTGCGCAGCTCGGCCCAGTTGGTACTCGCCCGGGGAGGTGTGGCCGCGGCAGCCTCGTTCCTGGAGCGGGCCTCGATGCTGGCCCGCGATGTGCCGCGGCGGGCCGACCTCGCGCTGGCGGCCGCCTACACCAAGGCGCAGGCCGGAATCCTGGTCGGGGCGCGGGAACTTCTGACTGCCGCCGAAGCCGCACCCCTGACCGATGCGCAACGCGCCCAGGCCGACCTGGTGCGCGCCCAACTCGCGTTCATCGCCAACCGCGGCAACGACGCCGCGCCGCTGCTGCTGGCCGCGGCCCGGCGCCTGGAGACCACCGAGGCCGTCCGGTCACGCGATATCTACCTGGATGCCCTGCTGGCGGCGATCTTCGCCGGAAAGCTGGCAGTCGACGGGGGCGTCCTGGAGGTCGCCGAGGCTGCCGCCACCGCGACTCGCGGACTGGATGCCCCCCGACCGATCGATCTGCTGCTGGAGGGCATGTGCACCCAGCACTGCGAAGGATTCGAAAAGGGCCTGCCGACGGTCCGCGAGGCCCTGCACGTGTACGGGAAAGGGCTGGGCATCGAGCAGGAGATGCGGTGGATGTTCCTGGCCTGTGTTGCGGCGGCGCACCTTTGGGATCTTGACCGACTGACCGCCCTCTCGCAGCGCTACGTCCGCCTCGCTCGGGACTCCGGTGCGCTCAGCGAGCTTCCGTTGGCGCTGAGTTGCCGCTTCTCCTCCTTCCTGTTCAGCGGGCGCTTCGAGGACGCCGGTGCCGAGGTTGACGAACTGTGCGCCGCCATCGAAGCCATGGGTAACAACATGACGCCCTATGGCGCGATCAGTCTGGCCGCCTACCGGGGCGACAGGTCCGAGGTCCACAGCCGCGGCGAGGCCATGACCGAGAACGCACTTCGCCGCGGCGAAGGTGTGGGTTTGACGGTGGTGGCATGGGCGACCGCCTTGCTGCACAACGGGTTCGGCGACTACGAGGACGCTTTACGGGCCGGTCTGACCGCGACCGAGTACCCCGGTGACTGCACATCGGCCGGTTGGGCACTGCCCGAGCTCGTCGAAGCTGCCACGCGCACCGGCAACACCGCCATCGCCGAGGCCGCTCTGGACAGACTGGCCGACATGACCACACCGAGCGGAACCGACTGGGGCCTGGCCGTGGAGGCGCGCTCACGAGCACTGCTCAGCGACGGTGCCGTCGCGGAAGTGCTGTACCGTGACGCCGTCCGACTCAGCGAAAGGGCGGGTCTGCGACCCGATCTCGCACGCTCACATCTGCTCTACGGTGAGTGGCTGCGCAGGCAACGCCGGCGCATCGATGCCAGAGCCCAACTCCGGCATGCCCTCGACCTGTTCGACGACCTCGGAATGTCGGCGTTCGCCGAACGAGCCCGTCGTGAACTGGCAGCCACCGGAGAGAAGGCCCGCCGACGAAAGCTGCCGGCGAGCACCGAGCTGACTGCGCAGGAAGCTCAGATCGCCCGATTGGCCCGAGAAGGGTTGTCCAATCCGGAGATCGGGGCGCGCTTGTTCATCAGCGCCCGCACCGTGCAGTACCACCTGGCCAAGGTGTTCACCAAGCTCGGCATCCGGTCACGCAGCCAGCTCGACGCGGCATTGACCGACGCCTGACGCTGATCCGACTGTGCGGTGGCGGATGCGAACCCCGCCGCAACGGCCCCACGATGTTCTTCAGGCCCCACGCTATGGAGGACACAGATGAAGATGCGGTCAGCGCGGATGTACGGGTATCACCAGCCCCTGCGCCTCGAAGAAGTGGACGTGCCACACGTCGGCCCCGAAGAGGTGCTCGTCAAGGTCGGTGGAGCCGGGATGTGCCGCACCGACTACCAGCTCATCGACGGGTACTTCGACCGCGGGCTGCCGCTGGACTACCCGATCACCCCGGGCCACGAGGTGGCCGGCTGGGTGGACGGGGTCGGTTCCGAGGTGCCCGCCTCGGCGGGATTGTCCGAGGGTGATCAGGTGGTGGTGTTCGGCAGCTGGGGCGACGGCGCGTGCCGGCAGTGCCACAACGGCAACGAGCAACTCTGCGCGCACGGCGTGTGGGCCGGCTTCTCCCGGCACGGTGGGTACCAGGAGTACCTCCCGGTCAACTACCGCTATCTGATCAAGGTGCCCGGGCGCGGCGGACTGTCACCGGAGAATCTGGCGCCGCTGACCGATGCCGGGCTCACCCCGTACCGCGGCCTGAAGAAGCTGCGCGATGCCGGGCACCTGCGAGCCGGTGGCACCATAGGCGTCAGCGGAATCGGCGGGCTCGGCAGCTACGGCGCGCAGTACGCCAAACTGCTCTCCGGTGGCGCCGAGGTGGTCGCCTTCGCCCGCAGCGACGAAAAGCTCGAGATCGCCAAGAACAACGGGGCCGACTACGGCATCAACGTCCGCGACAAGGACGCCGACACCATCCGCGATGAGCTCGAAAGCCTGACCGGGCGCGCCGAACTCGACGCCGTCATCGAATGCGCGGGCTCCGAACAGGCTTTGCAGCTGGCTTTCGCGCTGCTGGCCGCCGAGGGCGCCGTCGCCTCGGTCGGACTCATCGGCAACCGGGTCGACATACCGCTGTTCCCGTTGGTGGCACGCGAGTACACCTATTTCGGGTCGTTCTGGGGCAACTTCAACGACCTCACCGAGGTGATCGCGCTGGCCGAGGCCGGGCAGATCAAGGACACCGTCACCCGGGTCCGCTGGGAGGACGTCAACGACACCCTGGACGCCATCGGTCGTGGCGACGTGCTCGGCCGGGCCGTCATCGTCTACGACTAGGAGAACCATTCATGGTCAACACCATCGGACGGGGTCTGTTCCTCGCGCTGGCCTTCATGTTCGCATTACCGATGGGAACCGCGTCGGCGCAACCGTATGACAGCACCGAATCCGCCAACCTGGCCACCGTCCGCTCGGGCTTCGACGCCTGGGCGAACGGGACCGGCAGCCCCTACGACGCCCTCGCCGAGAACGTCCGGTGGGAGATCGTCGGCAACTCCGTCGCCTCCCGGATATACACGAGCAAGGCCGATTTCATCGACAATGTCATCGCGCCGTTCAACGCCAGAATGTCCCAGCGTCTCGTCCCGACCGTCCGCGACATCTACGCCGACGGCGACACCGTGGTGGTGTTCTTCGACGCCGAAGGCACCGCCCGCGACGGCGTGCCCTATCGCAACACCTACTCCTGGTTCCTCACCTTGCGCGATGGCCAGATCGTGAAGGCGTCGGCGTTCTTCGACTCGATCGCCTTCAACGATCTGTGGCGCAGGGTCACCCCGTAGCTATTTCGGGCGCTTGCCGTCCTTCACCTCGTCGACGTATTCCGGATAGAAGGGCACGTAGCCGTCCTCGCGGCCGGCCAGCACGTAGAGCGGATCGTTCACG
>JAQSXQ010000236.1 GCA_029256565.1 Mycobacterium sp. | reverse complement strand
GCGACGGCGAGGGTGGACTTACCCGATGCGGGAAGTCCGGTGAACCAGATGGTCGCCCCGCGCTGACCCGTCTTCTGCCACCGATAGTTCCGATCCAACGACGATGGGTGCCAACGAATGTCGTTGCGCGTCTGCTCGCCGGGCTTGATCTCGCGCGCCTCGGTCACGGTGCCCGCGCCGACGGTGTCGTTGGACGTCTCGTCGATCAGTATGAAGGCGCCGCTGTCGCGGTTCTCGGCGTACGGGTCGGCGACGACCACCGAGCTGGTGCGCAGCGTGACGGCGCCGATGTCGTTGAGGCCCAACTCGACCGGACCGTCGAGGTCGTCGAGCGTCTCCGGATCCAGCCGGGTGTGCAGCTCCTGCACGGTGGCGCGTACGGTGCGCGCACCCTGCTTGAGCGCCAGCCGGTCGCCCGCCCGCAGCGGGGTGTCGGCGAACCAGCAGATGGTGGAGTACAGCTCGCGAGCCGACACCGGCAGCTCGGCGTTCTCGGCCCCGCTGACGAACACGTCGCCGCGGCCCACGTCGATGTCGTCGGCGAGTTCGATCGACACCGAAAGCGGCGCAACGCCCGTCGTCCTGGCGTCGTCGAGGGTGTCGAGCGCCGTCACCGTGGACCGCGTCCCGGCAGGCAGCGACAGCACCGGGTCACCAACGCTCAGCGTTCCCGCCGAGATCCGGCCGGTGTAGCGGCGGCGCTGCTCGGCGGTCGGCCGCGACACCCACTGCACGGGCAGTCGCAGCTTCGTCGGCTCCGGGTGCGGCGCAGACAGTTCGATGCCCTCGAGATACTCCAACAGCGTCGGACCGTCGTACCACGGGGTCTGATCCGAGCGGTGCACCACGTTGTCGCCGTGCTTGGCGGCAATGGGGATGACGGCCAGGTCCGCGTTGGACACCGAGAAGCCCAGCCGGTCGGCTACCTGCTGCAACTCCGCGCGCACCTCGTCGAAGCGGTTCTGGTCGAAGTCGACCAGGTCGATCTTGTTCACCGCGGCCACGAAGTGCTTGATGCCCAACAGCTTTGCGATCCTGGCATGTCTGCGGGTCTGCCGGAGTACGCCCGCCCTGGCGTCGACGAGCAGGATCGCGGCGTGGGCGTTCGACGCCCCGGTGAACATGTTGCGGGTGTACCGCTCGTGGCCGGGGGTGTCGGCGAGGATGTAGCTGCGACGCTCGGTCGAGAAGAACCGGTACGCCACGTCGATCGTGATGCCCTGCTCGCGCTCGGCTCGCAGTCCGTCCGACAGCGCGGCCAGGTCGGCGACGCCCGCTTCGTCGGTGACGGCGTCGAGGTGATCCAGCGGCAGGCTGTCCGTGTCGTGCATGAGCCGGCCGATCAGCGTGCTCTTGCCGTCGTCGACCGACCCCGCCGTGGTGATGCGGAGGAGTTGCCGTGTCGCCATCAGCCGGGTCCCATCGTCTTCTTCGCGCAAGCGCTCATCAGAAATACCCCTCGCGCTTCCGGTCCTCCATCGCCGCCACCGAAGTCCGGTCGTCGGCACGGGTCTCGCCCCGCTCGGACACCGTCGCCGCCGAGATCTCCTCGATGACACCGGCGATCTCGGTGGCTCGCGAGCGGACGGCGCCGGTGATCGTCAGGTCACCCACCGTGCGGTAGCGCACCCACTCGACCGCGGACGTCTCCCCGTCCCTTGGCTGCACGTACTCCGACACTGCGAGCAGGATGCCGTCGCGCTCGACGACCTCGCGTTCGTGGGCGAAGTAGATCGACGGGAGCTCCAAGCCCTCCAGCTCGATGTATCGCCAGATGTCCAGCTCGGTCCAGTTGCTCAGTGGGAACACGCGAACCTGCTCCCCCTTGCGGATTCTGCCGTTGTACAGCGACCACGGCTCCGGCCGCTGCGCCCTCGGGTCCCACTGCCCGAACTCGTCGCGGAAACTCAAGATGCGTTCCTTGGCACGGGCGCGCTCCTCGTCGCGCCGCGCACCGCCGAACGCGGCGTCGAAACCGCCGGCCTCCAGCGCGTCGAGCAGGGTCCGGGTCTGCTGCCGGTTGCGTGACGCACCTGGCCCCGGGTCGGGCACGCGTCCGCTGTCGATGGTCTCCTGCACCGAGCCGACGATCAGCTTGTGGCCGTGCTCGGCGAGCCTGCGGTCGCGGAACTCGATGACCTCGTCGAAGTTGTGGCCGGTGTCGACGTGCAGCACGGGGAACGGCAGCGGTGATGGTCGAAAAGCCTTCTCCGCCAGTCTCAGCAGAACGATGGAGTCCTTGCCCGCGGAGAACAGCAGCACCGGTCGCTGCAGTTCGGCCACGACCTCGCGGATGATGTGCACGGCCTCGGCTTCGAGCACGCGCAGTTCGTCGACGTGCGTGTCCACGGTCGGTGTCGTCATACCGGATAGCCTTCCCGTTCCGCATCGGCGCGGTAGCGCTCGACCCACTCGTCGGACCGGTGATCGGCCTGACGTTCCAGCACCGGCGCGGGCGCCAGCCGTGGGTCGAGACCGAGCGCCTCGAGCACGGTGCCGACCACCTCGGTGAGGTTTCGCCACAACACCGGATACGACACGTCGATGGGGTTTATTCCCTCCTCGGCGAACCAGGCGCGCCACCCCGCCTCCTGCGCCTGCAGCATCTGGACGACGTGGGCGATGGCGCCCGCGTGGTACTCGGCGCGGGCGTCGCGGACCGGATCGGGCCGTCCGCGCCACACCCGCGTCTGCACCGCTCGCCAGAAGGACACCGCCTGGGAGACGACGTCGGGCCGGTACACGTGCACCAGCACGGGGTCGCTGCCGACGACGTCGCGGATCGCGGCGAGCAGCCCGTCCCCCGACCGGTCGGGCAGCCCCTTGGCCCGCTCGGTCAGCAGCGGCGTCTGGTTCCACATCAGCTTGCCGCCCCAGACTCCGTTCGGCGTGCGGCCGACGGTGCGGATGTAGTCCCGCCAGATCTCGGCAGGCGCAATGTCCGGTTTGCCCTCGTCGAGCGGATCGAGCAGCTGCAGGATCGACTGATCCTCGACGCCTGTGAACCACTCGCGGGGCTGCGGCGACTGGCTGGTGGTCGGGAGATACTGGAAGAACTCCTGCGGCTCGCCAGCGACGCCGGTCGCGCGCAGCGACTCGACCAGCAGCGTGCTGCCGCTGCGTTGCGAGGCGAGCACCAGGTATGCGGTCGGGGCGGCCATGCGCGGAAGCCTAACCGGTGATCAAAAGCCCTGCCAGAGGGGCTTTTTGATCAGGTTGAGCAGAACTATTGGCGCTCGTCGTGGATGCCGCGGTCGGTTGCCAGCGCAGACCGGCTGGGCAGCGGGCGTCCGAGGATGCTGAGGTAGGTGTGGGTGTAGCGCTCGGAGATGCGGGTGCCCGCGAAGTCCGACGGGATGACGTCGTTGGTCTTCTTCCGCCAGTCGTCGAGCAGCAGGGCGAGGTCGGCGGCAACGGCCTCGTGCTCGGCGGACGGTTCGCCGTCGAGCAGGTTGGTGCTCTCGCCGGGGTCGGCGACCAGGTCGTAGAGTTCGCGCGCCGGCCGGGGGCCTCGGGTCAGCGGCCCGACGACCTGCCCGGGCGCGCTGTCGGCGATGTCCCATGGCAGATCGAGCACCGGACGTGGCGCGTAGTTCTCGATGTAGCTGTACTCCTTGGTCCTGATCGCGCGGATCGGGTCGAAGGAGTCGTGATAGGTCTTCGTGGTGTAGACCTCGCTGCGGGCGGGCTCGGACTGCGGTCGGCCTTTCGCCGGGGACTGACGCAGAGCCGGGGCATGCGAGATGCCCTGCACCTCGTCCGGGGCGGTGAGCCCGAGGAGGTCCAGCAGCGTCGGTACCAGGTCCACACCGCTGAACATCTCGTCGTACACCAGCGGTGCGTAGCCGGACCGCTTCGGCGGACGGACGATGAACGCGATGCCCGTGCCCGCGTCGTACAGCGTCGACTTCGCCCGCGGCATCGCCGGTCCGTGGTCGGTCATGAACACCACCCAGGTGCTCTGGTCCAGCCCCGTGGTCTCGAGTGCGTCCAGGATCTGACCGACGGCCGCGTCGGCGACCGCGATCGATCCGTAGAAGTCCGCGAGGTCCTGCCGCACGTCCTCGGTGTCGGGCAGGTAGTCGGGCAGCGTGACGGCGTTCGCGTCCGCAGGCGTGTACCGCTCGTGGGGGTACGGCCGGTGGGTCTCGAAGAATCCGGTGGTCAGCAGGAACGGTTCGGCGGGTGCCGTCGACAGCCAGTCCACGGCCTCGTCGACGACGTACTCGCAGAACGAATTGCTGACGTCGTACTCGTCGAAGCCGAGCCGCGCCGGGTAGGACGTCTCGTGCTGCATGCCGAACAAGGCCGTGCGCCAACCCGATTGGGAGACCAGCTCCGGCAGGGTCCGGACGTCGGCCCGGTACTCCCAACCGTGGTGCGCCAACCCGATCAGCCCGTTGCTCTGCGGGTACCGCCCGGTGAACAACGATCCCCGCGACGGTGAGCACAGCGGCGCCGTGGCGTGGGCGCGGGTGAACAGGATGCCCTCCGCGGCGAGCCGATCCAGGCGTGGGCTCGACACGTCGGCATGACCGTAGGCGCCCAGGTGCCTGCCGAGGTCGTGCCAGTGCACCAGAAGCACGTTGTCGCGCTGGGCTTCGCTCACTCGTCGTCCTTCACTAGTGGTCCACCAAACACGCCGGAAGCCAGTCGGGCAACCGTTGCGCTCGTCACGAGCAACTTAACGACGTCCTGGGGTTGGTTGCCTTGCCGGGGTTGGTTGGCGCTGGGTTCACTA
>JAQSXQ010000235.1 GCA_029256565.1 Mycobacterium sp. | reverse complement strand
TGCCGCCGTCGCGATCTCCGATTCGGCATACGCCGACTTGCCCGATCGGATGCCGCCGAGCACCAGAACCCGCACCGCGGTCAGGCGATCTTGTCGCCGCGGTTGACCATGGGGCGCGGCGCCCGCATCCGACGGATCTGCGAAGCGCGGCTGGCCGCGTAGAAGCCGAGCTTCCAACCGCTTTCGATGTTGTCGGGGAACTTCTCGTCGGCCAGCTTGTTGACGCGGCGGCCCACGACGAACCCGTCGATGACCATGATGACGACCAGGACCAGCATCGCAGGCGACACCAGTCTCTGGACCTCGACCGACGGAATGGACAGCATCACGAAGATCAGGCCGAGGGCTGCGGGCATGAAGAGCCCGAGGACGTTGCGGCGGGCATCGACGACGTCGCGAGCCAGGCGACGGACCGGACCCTTGTCGCGCGGCAGGAGGTAGGCCTCCTCGCCGGACATCATCTTCTCGCGGCGCTCGGACATGGCGGAGCGACGAGTGGCCTTCTCGGCGCGGCGCTCTTCCTTGCTGAGCTTGGGCCCGCCGACCTGCTTGCGGCGCTTCCTGGCCTCGGCCGAGGTCATCGGCGCAGGGGCCACGGGTCCACGCCGACGGCTGGCCTCGTTGCGCCGCGGCGTCGGCTTGCCCTTGGGAGGGGTGATGCGGGGGTCGCCCGGCACCTGCGGAGCGGTCGACGCGTCGACCGGTTCCGGCTGCTCCGGCGCAGGGTTGTCCTTCTTGCGGCCCAACAGATTCACGTCCGCAAGGTTACTTCAGCCGATGCGCTGCCGGTCCGGGAGCCTTAACCTGCTGGCATGACGTCATCGGCCCTGCGCGTCCTGGTCGCCCCCGACTGCTTCGGCGACAGCCTCACGGCGGTCGAGGCCGCCACCGCGATCGCCAGGGGCTGGGGTGCGGCCCGGCCCTCCGATCAGCTGGTCTCGGCGCCCCAGTCCGACGGCGGACCCGGCTTCGTCGACGTGCTGGCCAGTCGGCTCGGCGGTCTGCGCACGGCCCAGGTCAGCGGTCCGCTGAGCGACGACGTCACCGCGCAGTGGGTCTTCGACGAGGCGAGCGGCACCGCATACGTCGAATGCGCGCAGGCCTGCGGTCTCGCGCTGCTCGGCGGACCACCCAACGTCGACACCGCGCTCGCCGCGCACAGCAGGGGAGTCGGGCAGCTCGTCGACCTCGCCATCACCGCCGGTGCCACGCGGATCGTCGTGGGCCTCGGCGGTAGCGGCTGCACCGACGGCGGCAAGGGCCTGGTCGACGCGCTCGGCGGGCTGTCCACCGCCCGCGACCGGCTGGCCGGCATCGACCTGATCGCCGCTACCGACGTCGAACACCCGCTGCTCGGACCGATGGGCGCGGCCGCGGTCTTCGGACCCCAGAAGGGCGCCGATCCCGACACCGTGGCGGTCCTCGAGCGCCGGCTCGCCGACTGGGCGACCGAGCTGAACGCCGTCGCAGGCCGCGACGTGGCGGTCGAGGCGGGTGCAGGCGCCGCGGGCGGACTGGGCGCGGCGCTGCTGGCGCTGGGCGCCAGGCGCGCATCCGGCGCGGCGGTGATCGCCGACTTCACGGGCCTCGCCGACGACGTGGCCGCCGCCGACCTCATCATCACCGGCGAGGGCCGCTTCGACGACCAGTCACTGCACGGCAAGGTCGTCAGCGCGCTCACCGGGATGGCCGACCCCGCCCGCACCGAGGTGCTGGTACTGGCAGGCCAGGTCACGCTGTCGGCCGAGGAACTCGCGGCCGCTGGGGTGGGCGCCGCGCGCTCGATCACCGACTACGCCGGGTCCGTGCAGCGGGCCATCGACGATGCGGCCAACCAGCTCGAGGGCCTGGCCCGGGCAACCGCCGCAGAACGGGACGCGACTGGCGGGGAATAGCGGTCCGAGGAGGTACCGTTGAAGAAGACTGACGCATGACGATGCACAGGGAGATGCAATGACTGTTCAGAACGAAACCGCCACGACGACCCACGGTGCGACCCTGACCGACGCCGCGGCAGCCAAGGCGAAGGCGCTGCTGGACCAGGAAGGTCGCGACGACCTCGCGCTGCGCATCGCCGTGCAGCCGGGCGGCTGCGCCGGCCTGCGCTACAACCTGTTCTTCGACGACCGCACGCTCGACGGCGACCTGACCACCGAGTTCGGTGGCGTGGGCCTGACCGTCGACCGGATGAGCGCCCCCTACATCCAGGGTGCGGTGATCGACTTCGTCGACACCATCGAGAAGCAGGGCTTCACGATCGACAACCCGAACGCCACGGGCTCCTGCGCCTGCGGCGACTCGTTCAACTGATCTGATTCACCACCAGACGGGCCAGTTCCTAGAACTGGCCCGTTCTTGGTAGGTAGGAGCAGACGAGCACGTCGTCGCCCTGGGTCAGGATCTGCGCGACGGCCTGACGCTCCGCGCCACCCGGCGTGCGCGCCGCCTCGACCTGCATGGTGAACAACACCTGAGCCTGATTCGGCGACCACGTCACGATCCGGTCGATCGACGAGACCTCCGCGCTCTTGTACTGCCTGCGGAACGCGTCGCTGGCGAGATTGGCCAGAGCCATGTCCGCTTGGCGGTCCTTGATCTCGTCGAACAGCCCGCACGACGCGTTGCGCGCGATCGTTTCGTCGTCGCCGTCGGTGAGGGCGTTGACGTAGTCCTGGATGGCCGACCGCGCGCGATCCGGCGTCAACGCGGCGTCCGAGGCACCGTCGTCGCGGCCGACGAGCAGTAGGCCCGCCACCACCGCGCCGATGACCGCGACGGCCAGGACGGAAAGGCCGATCCACTTGAGCGGACGTTTGCGCTTCGGATAGGGGACAGGCGGCGGCAGCGCCCCGGGATACGGCGAAGGCACCTGCCCCGGGTAGCCCTGCGGAGGCGGCGGATAGAGGCCGCCGGGCGGCATCATCGGCTGCTGGGACGACGAATCGGGGTACGGGAATGGGCCGGCCATGACGTTGTTAGGCTAGCGCACCGACCTGCCCGCTCCATGAAAGCAATGCTCGCGCGGGTTTCGTAGACTTACTTAGACGCATTATCAAAAATGAGGGGTGCCTTCCGTGACCATTGCGGTGACCGGATCGATCGCAACCGACCACTTGATGACATTCCCGGGGAAGTTCTCCGAGCAGTTGCTCGCCGACCACCTGCAGAAGGTGTCACTGAGCTTCCTGGTCGACGACCTGGTGCTGCACCGCGGCGGCGTCGCCGGGAACATGGCCTACGCGATGGGCATCCTCGGCGGTCAGCCGACACTCGTCGGCGCCGTCGGCAAGGACTTCGACGACTACCGGGAGTGGCTCACCACCCACGGCGTCGACTGCGCCCACGTGCTCGTATCGGACAGCGCCTACACCGCCCGCTTCGTGTGCACCACCGACGAGGACATGGCCCAGATCGCGTCGTTCTACCCCGGCGCGATGAGCGAGGCCCGCGACATCAAGCTCGCCGACATCGTCGCCGCCTCGGGCAAGCCGGACCTGGTGATCGTCGGTGCGAACGACCCGGACGCGATGTTCCGGCACACCGAGGAATGCCGCGCGCTCGGGCTGGCGTTCGCCGCCGACCCCAGCCAGCAGCTCGCCCGGCTGTCCGGTGACGAGATCCGCAAGCTCATCGACGGTGCCACCTACCTGTTCACCAACGACTACGAGTGGGATCTGCTGCTGCAGAAGTCCGGCTGGTCGGAGGCCGAGGTGATGAGCCAGATCGAACTGCGCGTCACGACGCTGGGGGAGAAGGGCGTCGACCTCGTCGGCAACGGCACGTTCATCCACGTCGACGTGGTGCCCGAGACGCACAAGGCCGACCCGACCGGCATCGGCGACGCGTTCCGTGCCGGCTTCCTGACCGGCCGCACCGCGGGACTGAGCCTGGAGCGCGCCGCGCAGCTGGCCTCGCTCGTCGCCACCCTGGTCCTGGAGGCACCCGGCCCGCAGGAGTGGAGCTGGGACAAGGACGCCGGCGTCAAGCGGCTGTCCGACGCCTACGGCAGCGAGGCCGCCGCGGAGATCTCGGAGGCGCTCGGCGCCGACATCGGCTGAAGCCGCGCTCGCCTAGAGCTGCACCGGGTAGTGCGGCTCCTTGATGTCCGGGGTCACGCTGCCCTCGACGAAGATCGCGTGCCACAGCATGAAGATCAGCACCGTCCACAGCCGGCGGCTGTGATCGCTGACGCCACTGCGGTGTTCGTCGAGCATGCGGCGCACGGTCGCGACGTCGATCAGGTCACCGGCTTGGGACGCGGCCACCATCGCGTACGACCAGTCGAGTAGCTCGCCGGCACGCAGCCAGTGCCGGATCGGCACCGGGAAACCGAGCTTCGGCCGGTTGAGCACGTGGGCGGGCACGACTGGTTCCAGCGCGCGGCGCAGCGCGTACTTCGTCGTGGCGCGGGTGATCTTCTGCTCGAACGGCAGCCGTGAGGCGACCGCGAACACCTCCGGATCGAGGAACGGCACGCGCAGTTCCAGCGAGTTCGCCATCGTCATCTTGTCGGCCTTGACCAGGATGTCGCCGCGCAACCAGGTGAACAGGTCGACGTGCTGCATGCGGGCGACGGGGTCCCAGCCGGTCGACGCCTCGTAGAGCGGGCCCGTGACGTCGGTGTGGGTCCACTCCTGACGGAACCTGCGCAGCGTGGCGCGCAACTGGTCGTCGGAGAAGCTGCGCGCGTTGCCGTAGTACCGCTCCTCGAGCGTCAGCGATCCGCGGTGCAGCAGGCTCTTGCC
>JAQSXQ010000234.1 GCA_029256565.1 Mycobacterium sp. | reverse complement strand
CTCGGCGACGCGGGACTCGTCGAGGCCGCCCCGCGGACCGTCGCGCTGGAGGCCACCGAGGTGATGCCGGGTCAGCGCGCGCTGATCGTGCCGAAGGTCGGGGTCGCGCCGGAGCCGTCGGGGACGCTGGTGATCGAGGACAGTGGCAGGCGCTTCCCGCTCGGGCCACCCGCGGTCGACGCGATCGCGGTGGTCGGGCCCTAGTGGGTCAGACGGCGCCGAGCCTGCGGGCCGTGCCGCGGCTGCGGTGAGCCAGTACTGCCACGGCGACGATCACCTCGACGACGGCGATCACCGTGGCCACCGCCATGGCCGCGGGCAACGCGGGAGCGGGGCCCGAGGTCACGTCGCCGTGCCGGTGCGACGCGGTGGGCATGTGCAGCGCGATCATTGCGACGTTCATGGTGGCGACCAACACCCAGGCGCGTGACGTGCCGCGCGTCCACAGGTCGTGTGCGCAGAACAGACAGGCCGCGATCATCCCGGCCATCAGGATCGCCATGGCCGGGTTGCTCGCGTGGCCGAGCGAGAGCGCATGCAGTACGGCGGAACTGGCGGCGAGCAGCGCGCACGCCCGCCTGCCCGAACTCCGACGCGCGTCCTGCCAGTTCATGGGTGACCTCCGTGCGTGTGATTGTCGTCGATCCGACGACGATCGGCAGGGCGAGCGTGCTGCCCCGTCGATGTAGACCACTTGCGGGTGCGGAAGTCATCGCGAGTGGGGGCCAGGTCGCGAGATTGCACCCACCGCGCAGAAGTGCGAGTAGCGACCACGCTGGCATCAATCTCGCGGCCCCAGAGACCCCACACACGAAGAAGGGGCACCCGATCACTCGGGTGCCCCTTCTGGTGGTTCTACTAGCGGCCGTTGCCCACGGTCGAGGTGGCGCTGCCGACGGTGGCCGACTGCTGGATGTCCTGCACCCAGTCGTGGTGGACGATGTCGGCCGATGCGGGGGCGGCGAACCCGACGAGCGCGGCGGCGAAGCCGGTGGCGACGAACCCTGCGACGGTGGCGAAGGCTGACTTCTTCATGATGGTCCCTCTTCCTTGAGTGCTGCTTCTGAAGTTCTGCTGGTCCGGGAGGAGGTTTCTCCAGCCGGTCTGACAGGTAGAACTCGCAGGTCAGGCGGTTCATTTCCGATGGCAGTGATTGAACGACGGGTGGCAGGATCGGCTCGACGCCGGGACGTCACCCAACCTTTTTCGAGCGTTTTCTTGAAATGTTCCAATAAACGCGGGAGACTCGGACTGATGACCGACGATCCGGACTACCGGCTGCTGCTGCGGGGGGCCAAGCTCCGCATCACCCAGCCACGCCTCTCGGTGATGAGCGCAGTCAGCGACAACCCGCACGCCGAGACCGAGACCATCATTCGTGCCGCGCGGGAGTTGACGCCCGACGTGTCGCACCAGACCGTCTACGACGCGCTCAACGCCCTCACCGCCGCGGGCCTCATCCGCCGCATCCAGCCCAACGGGTCCCTGGCCCGCTACGAGACCCGCGTCGGCGACAACCACCACCACGTGGTCTGCCGCTCGTGCGGCGTCATCGCCGACGTGGACTGCGCCGTCGGCGACGCGCCATGTCTCACCGCTTCAGATGATCAAGGCTTCGTCATCGACGAGGCCGAGGTCATCTACTGGGGCCTGTGCCCCGATTGCATTGAAGTGCGAAGTTCCTAGATCACAGCCCGTGATCGACAGCCCCACCGAAGAATGAAGAAAGGGAAGTACGTGTCGTCAGATACCTCCGATGCCCGCCCACCCCACTCCGACGCCAACACCGCCAGCCACAGTGAGTCGGAGAACCCGGTCATCGACTCCCCCAAGCCGAAGTCGCACGCGCCGCGGACGAACCAGGACTGGTGGCCCGAGCAGGTCGACGTCTCGGTGCTGCACAAGCAGCCGGCCAAGGGCAACCCGCTCGGCGAGGACTTCGACTACGCCGCAGAGTTCGCCAAGCTCGACGTCGACGCGCTGAAGGCCGACGTCCTGAACGTCATCACCACCTCGCAGGACTGGTGGCCCGCTGACTACGGCAGCTACGCAGGCCTGTTCATCCGCATGAGCTGGCACGCCGCGGGCACCTACCGCATCTTCGACGGACGCGGCGGCGGCGGCCAGGGCTCCCAGCGGTTCGCGCCGCTCAACAGCTGGCCCGACAACGCCAACCTCGACAAGGCGCGCCGCCTGCTGTGGCCCGTCAAGCAGAAGTACGGCAACAAGATCTCCTGGGCCGACCTGATCGTGCTCGCGGGCAACGTCGCGCTCGAGTCCGCTGACTTCGAGACCTTCGGCTTCGCGTTCGGTCGCGAGGACATCTTCCAGCCCGAGGAGATCCTCTTCGGCCAGGAGGACACCTGGCTGGGCACCGACGCCCGCTACGGCGGCACCAACGACAGCGACCGCACGCTGGCGGAGCCCTTCGGCGCCACCACCATGGGTCTGATCTACGTCAATCCCGAAGGCCCCGAGGGCAAGCCGGATCCGCTGGCCGCCGCCCACGACATCCGCGAGACCTTCGGCCGCATGGCCATGAACGACGAGGAGACCGCCGCGCTGATCGTCGGCGGTCACACGCTGGGCAAGACCCACGGCGCCGGTGACGGCGACCTGGTCGGCCCGGAGCCCGAGGGCGCCCCGATCGAGCAGCAGGGTCTGGGCTGGAAGTGCGCGTTCGCCTCCGGCAAGGGCGCCGACACGATCACCAGTGGCCTGGAGGTCGTCTGGACCGACAAGCCGACCAAGTGGAGCAACCGCTACCTGGAGATCCTGTACGGCAACGAGTGGGAGCTGACCAAGAGCCCCGCAGGCGCATGGCAGTTCGAGGCGAAGGACGCCGAGGCGATCATCCCGGATCCCTTCGACCCGACCAAGAAGCGCAAGCCCACGATGCTGGTCACCGACGTCTCGATGCGCGTTGATCCCATCTACGGCAAGATCACCCGCCGCTGGCTCGACCATCCGGAGGAGATGAACGAGGCCTTCGCGAAGGCTTGGTACAAGCTGCTCCACCGCGACATGGGCCCGATCAGCCGCTACCTCGGCCCGTGGGTTGCCGAGCCGCAGCTGTGGCAGGACCCGGTGCCCGCGGTCGACCACCCGCTGGTCGACGAGTCGGACATCGCCTCGCTGAAGAGCAAGGTGCTCGACTCCGGCCTGACGGTTCAGCAGTTGATCAAGACGGCGTGGGCGTCGGCCTCGAGCTTCCGCGGCACCGACAAGCGCGGCGGCGCCAACGGCGCACGCATCCGTCTCGAGCCGCAGCGCAGCTGGGAGGCCAACGAGCCCGCCGAGCTGGCCAAGGTGCTGCCCACGCTGGGCCAGATCCAGCAGGACTTCAACGCCTCGGCCTCCGGCGGCAAGAAGATCTCGCTGGCCGACCTGATCGTGCTGGCCGGTTCCGCAGCGGTCGAGAAGGCCGCCAAGGACGCGGGTTACGAGATCAACGTGCACTTCGCGCCGGGTCGCACCGACGCGTCGCAGGAGCAGACCGACGTCGAGGCGTTCAAGGTCCTCGAGACGCGCGCCGACGGGTTCCGCAACTACGTCCGCCCGGGCGAGAAGACGGCGTTGGAGCAGCAGCTCGTCGAGAAGGCGTATTTCCTGGACCTCACGGCTCCGGAGATGACCGTCCTGGTCGGTGGCCTGCGTGCGCTGAACGTCAACCACGGTGGCTCCAAGCACGGTGTCTTCACCCAGACGCCGGGTGTGCTGACGAACGACTTCTTCGTCAACCTGCTCGACATGAGCACCGAGTGGAAGCCGTCGCAGAACTCGGAGAACGTCTACGAGGGCCGCGACCGCGCCACGGGCGAACTCAAGTGGACCGCCACGGCCAACGACCTGGTGTTCGGCTCGAACTCGGTGCTGCGCGCCCTGGTCGAGGTCTACGCCCAGGACGACGGCAAGGGCAAGTTCGTCGAGGACTTCGTCGCAGCGTGGGTCAAGGTCATGAACAACGACCGGTTCGACCTCGAGAAGTTCTGATCTGATCGACGAGGACACCCGCGTGCCGATTGGCGCGCGGGTGTCTTCGTGTTTGAAGGGTTTCAGCCGCCGGTCAGCAGGCGCTGCGCCGCGCGGGTGAGCCGACGCCGGGGCCAGCCGAACGCGCCGTCGGACGCCAGCGCAGCACGGGCGGCGTTGCGTCCGCATACGCCGTGCACGCCGCCGCCGGGGGTGGCGCCCGCGCTGCCGAGGAACACGTTCTCCACGTGCGTCTCGGCGCGGCCCAGCCCGGGAGCGGGCCGGAAGATCAACTGTTGGAACAACTGTGACGTGCCACCGTTCACGGCGCCGGTGTGCAGGTTCGCGTCGCTGGCCTCCAGGTCCGACGGCCGTTGCACCAGCTTGCCGACGATGCTGTCGCTGAAGCCGGGGGCATGCTGCTCGAGCACGTCGTCGACGCGGGCGCCGAGTTCGTCGGCGGACGCGTCGTCGGAGAGCCCGCGCGGCAGATGCGTGTAGGCCCAAGCACTCTCGGTGCCCGCGGGCGACCGCGTCGGGTCGGCCGTCGTCATCTGACCGAACAGCATGAACGGCAGCCGGGGCAGGGTCCGCGTGTTCAGGTCCGCCATCCAGCGGATCAGCCCGTCGTGGTCGGCGCCGAGGTGCACGGTGCCTGCCCCGGCGAGGCTCTTCGAACGCCACGGGATCGGTTCGCGCAGTGCGTAGTTGATCTTCAGCACCGGGGTGTCCCAGACGAAGCGGTCGAGGCCGTCCGCGAATGCCCGCGGCAGTCCCTCGGCGGGTAGCAGCTTCTGGTA
>JAQSXQ010000233.1 GCA_029256565.1 Mycobacterium sp. | reverse complement strand
ACGTCGGTCACGGTGAGCTGAGCCGTGGGGTGCATCTCGAGCAGCTTCGCCGACAGCCCGCCGTGGCCCGCGCCAAGTTCGACGATGCGAGGGTCGGGCACGTCGGCCACCTCCTCGAGCGCGATGGCCGCGAACCGCTCGTGGTTGCCGAACCACTCCCCGGTGAGTTCCAGGGCCCGCACCACGCTGCGCTTGCGCGCCTCGTTCAGCGGGTGTCCGTCGGAGGCGCGGTCGAGGTACTCCTGCCTACCGGTCTGCAGCACCCGGTCCAGGCACGACGCCTTCGGGCCGCCGCGCGGCATGCGGGCGATGTCCTTGATGCCGACTGTGCGCGAGGTCATGTAGTCCATGATGGACCCCTAGCCAGAAGGAGCGCGCGTGCCGGATTTCATTGCGGCCATCGACCAGGGCACCACGAGTACCCGGTGCATGATCTTCGACCACGACGGCGCCGAGGTCGGCCGTCATCAGCTCGAGCACGAACAGATCCTGCCGCAGGCCGGATGGGTGGAGCACAATCCCGTCGAGATCTGGGAACGCACGGCGTCGGTCATCATGACGGCGCTGAACAAGACCAACCTGACGTCGGATGACCTCGGGGCGCTGGGCATCACCAACCAGCGTGAGACGGCGCTGGTCTGGAACCGGCGCACCGGCCGGCCGTACTACAACGCGATCGTGTGGCAGGACACCCGCACCGACCGCATCGCGTCGGCGCTGAACCGCGACGGGCGCGGCGACGTCATCCGCGACAAGGCCGGGCTGCCTCCCGCGACGTACTTCTCCGCGGGCAAGGTGCAGTGGATTCTCGACAACGTCGATGGCGTGCGCGCCGACGCCGAGAAGGGCGACGCACTGTTCGGCACCGCCGACAGCTGGGTGCTGTGGAATCTCACCGGTGGACCGCGCGGCGGCGTCCACGTCACCGACGTGACCAACGCCAGCCGCACGATGCTGATGGATCTCGAGACGTTGGACTGGGACGACGAACTGTTGTCGTTCTTCGGGATTCCGCGCCGGATGCTGCCTGAGATCAAGGCGTCGTCGTGCCCGGAGACCTACGGCACCACGCTCGCCGACGGTCCGCTCGGCGGCGAGGTGGCGCTCACCGGCATCCTCGGCGACCAGCAGGCGGCGATGGTGGGGCAGGTGTGCCTGAGCGCGGGCGAGGCGAAGAACACCTACGGCACCGGAAACTTCCTGCTGCTCAACACCGGCGAGAAGATCGTGCGGTCGCGCAACGGTCTGCTCACCACGGTCTGCTACCAGTTCGGTGAGGCCAAACCCGTGTACGCCCTCGAGGGTTCGATCGCGGTGACGGGTTCGGCCGTGCAGTGGCTGCGCGACCAGCTCGGCATCATCAGCGGTGCGGCGCAGAGCGAGTCGCTGGCGCGTCAGGTCGACGACAACGGCGGCGTGTACTTCGTGCCCGCGTTCTCCGGCCTGTTCGCTCCGTACTGGCGGTCGGACGCGCGCGGCGCCATCGTCGGGCTGTCGCGGTTCAACACCAACGCCCACGTGGCGCGCGCGACGCTCGAGGCGATCTGCTACCAGAGCCGCGACGTCGTCGACGCGATGGAGGCCGACTCCGGCGTGCACCTCGAGGTGCTCAAGGTCGACGGCGGCATCACCGCCAACGACCTGTGCATGCAGATCCAGGCCGACGTGATCGGCGTCGACGTGGTCAAGCCCGTCGTGGCCGAGACCACCGCGCTCGGTGCGGCGTACGCCGCCGGTCTGGCCGTCGGGTTCTGGTCTGGCCCAGACGATCTGCGCGCCAACTGGCAGGAGGACAAGCGCTGGACGCCGTCGTGGAGCGACGACCAGCGTGCCGCCGGCTACGCGGGATGGCAGAAGGCCGTCACGCGCACGCTGGACTGGGTCGACGTCGAGTGATTCGTGCACGCTCCGTTGCGCCAGGCGCGCCGCAGCGTGCACGAATCGCCTAGGGCGCGAAGTCCTCGGGCAGCTCGATGTCGGCGACGGCGAGGTTCTCCTCGAGGTGCGCCACCGATGACGTGCCGGGGATGAGCAGCACGTTGGGGGCGACCGACAGGGTCCACGCCAGTGCGACCTGGGCGGGGGTGCGGCCGAGGTCGGCGGCGGCCTTCTTGACGGCAGGGTTGCCGAGCACGGGGTTGTCGGCGTTGAAGCCGGACCCGAGCGGGAAGAACGGTACGAACGAGATGCCGCGCTCGGTGGTGAGGTCGAGCAGCGGCTGGGAACTGCGGTCGACCAGGTTGTAGGCGTTCTGCACCGTCACGATCTCGGTGCGGTCCAACGCGATTCGCAGGTGATCGACCGAGATGCTGCTCAAGCCGATGCCCCCGATGAGCCCTTCGTCGCGGGCGGCGATCATTGCGGTGAGCTGGCGGTCGAACAGTTCGCGGTCGACGGGTCCGACGGCGTTCGCATCACCGGAGTGGATGCGCAGGTTCACTGCGGCGAGCTTGTCGACTCCGAGTTCGCGGAGGTTGTGCTCGATGTCGGCGCGCAGATCGTCGGGCTCCTGCGCCGACACCCAGTTGCCCTCGTCGTCGCGTCGGGCGCCCACCTTGGAGACCAGTGCGAGGTTCTCGGGATAGGGGTAGAGCGCTTCGCGGATGAGCTGATTGGCGACGTCGGGGCCGTAGAACTGTGCGGTGTCGATGTGGTCGACGCCGAGTTCGACGGCGCGCTTGAGTACGGCAATTGCCTGGTCGTGGTCGCGGGGTGGGCCGAAGACGCCGGGCCCCGGCAGCTGCATGGCGCCGAAGCCGACGCGGTGAACGGTGAACGAGCCCAGCGGGAAGGTGGTCTGCACAATCAGTTCCTACGCCCTTCCCGCTGGACCTATTCCTGTTTGGTGGTGATTCGTGGAGTCTTACCCGCGGTGAGCGCAGGTAATACTCCACGAATCACACGGGGTCATTCGGATTCGCCGAGGATTTGGTAGATCTCGCGGCGGGCGTTGTTGACGATGTCGACGACGCGTTGCTGCTGGTCGGGCGATGCGGCGTGGGCGGACTGGGCGACGGCGCCCATCAGCTGGCCGACCGCACTGCGGAGGTTGACGGCGCCGGGGTCGGCGTCCTGGGTGATCTCGTCCCACGGCGCGGTTTCGATCTTCTCCGCGGCGGCCTTGCCGTCGTCGGTGAGTTCGAAGAGCTTCTTGCTGCCGTCGGATTCGGTCGAGGCGATCAGGCCCTCGTCGACCAGCAGTTGCAGCGTGGGGTAGACCGAGCCGGGGCTGGGCTTCCACAGCTGCTGGCTGCGCTCGTTGATCTCCTGGATCATCTCGTAGCCGTGCATCGGCCGCTCGACCAGCAGCGTCAGGATCGCGGCACGGACGTCGCCGCGCCTACCGCGACCGCCGCCGCGCGGACCGCCACGCCGACCCCCGCGTCCGCCGGGGCCGAAGCCGAAACCGGGGCCGCCGGGGCCGAAGCCGCCGGCGAAAGGGAAGCCGGGGCCGAAGCCCGGGCCGCCGGGGGTGAAGCCCTCGCCGCGGTGTTCGCGGACGTGGTCGCGGAAGTCGCGGCGGGCTTGGCGGCGGTGTTCGTGCAGGGCGCGCCTGTCGGTCGGGCCGAAGCCGAAGGGTCGGCCGAAGGGGCCGTCTTGTGGAGTGAATGGGGTGTTCATGGGGTGTCCTTCTCTGAGGCGGGAAACGCCGATCGCGCTTCCGATACGTTGACGATATATCGGAAACTATCGCGATGCAACGTTGAGTTCCCGCCTAGCGTTCACCCGTCGGCGTCCGAGCGTCCAGCGCCGTGATCAACCAGCGCGCCCATTCCTCCTCCATCGCGGCGTCGCGCAGGCCGAACTCCAGGGCTGCGCGTCCGTAGAAGTTCGCGTCGTCGTCACTCCAGGGCACCGAGTCGCGCAGCTGCTCGAGACGCTCGAGTTCGGCCGCGGCGTGCTCAGCGAAGGTTCTGACGTACTTGCGGGCGGCCGACGGCGACAGTTCACCGAGCAGGAAGACGCGAAGGAGATCGGGCCTGCGCAGCGGCGGGTCGTCGGAGGGATCGCCGATCCACCGCCGCAGCTCCGTGCGGCCTGCCGCGGTGACGCGGTACTCCTTGCGGCCGCGCGGGCCGATGTCGGCGACCTCGATGAGCCCCGCGTCGGCGAGCTTGTTCAACTCCCCGTAGAGCTGGCTCTGGGTCGCGGGCCACACGTTGGCCACCGACCGCTCGAAACGCTTGAGCAGGTCGTACCCGCTGCCAGGATGCTGGGCGAGGAGGCCGAGGGCGGCGTACCGGAGACTCACCCCGAAAAGCGTACGGCCCGACATTCCAATCCTGGAATGTCGGGCCGCACGCGTGTCGGGTCAGGAGACCAGCGTGGCTCCCTCGGCGACCCGCAGCGCCGTGAGCCGCCACGGCCCGCGCGTCGCGAGCAGCGAGTAGAGGGCGAAGGCGACGCCGCACCCGATGAACCAGCTGTACTGCGCCGCACCGGCCATGCCGAAGACCACGCCACCGAGCAACACGGGGAGCATGGCGAGGACCGCGCCGACCACGGTCGCCACGACCGCCGCCGGGTTGTAACCCTTCGAGTACCAGTAGTTGGCGGTCTTGCTCATGGTGAACAGGTCGTCGACGACGATCTTCTGCTTGCGGATGAGGTAGAAGTCCGCGATCAGCACGCCGAACAGCGGTCCGATGAACGCGCCGAGAGTCTCCAGCGTGTAGTGGATGACCTCGGGATTGCCGTAGAGGTTCCACGGCGTGAGCAGCACCGAGCCGACGGCGGCGATCATGCCGCCCATGCGCCAGCTGATCTTCTGCGGGCTGAC
>JAQSXQ010000232.1 GCA_029256565.1 Mycobacterium sp. | reverse complement strand
CCGAGATCGTGGGTGATCAGCACGATGCTGCAACCGATCTCGTCGCGCAGGCGCTGCAGCAACCGCAGCACCTGTGCCTGCACGGTGACGTCGAGTGCCGTGGTCGGCTCGTCGGCGATGATCAGTTCGGGGTCGCCCGCGATGGCGATGGCGATCATCACCCGCTGGCGGAGCCCGCCGGAGAGTTCGTGGGGGTAGGCCCGCATCCGGCGCTTGGGGTCGGGGATGCCGACCGCGGTGAGCAGCCGCAGGGCGGCGTCCTCGCTGCCAGCCGCCTCCGCGACCTGCCGACCGATGCGCATCGTCGGGTTGAGTGACGTCATCGGGTCCTGAAACACCGCGCCGAGGTCGAGCCTGCGGACCTTGCGCAACGCCTTGGGATCACCGTCGACCATGTCGGAGCCGGTCACGCGGACGGCGCCGTCGACCTTGGCCGCCTTGGGCAGCAGACCGAGCATGGTGAACCCGAGGACGCTCTTGCCTGAGCCCGACTCTCCCACCAGGCCGAGGATCTCGCCCGGTGCGATGGTCAGTGACACCCCGCGCAGCGCATGCACGTCATGGCCGTTGCGGCGGAACGTGACTCGCAGGTCGCTGACGGTCGCCACGGCGTCGGGGATCGCCGGCACCGCGGCACGCTCTTCGGGTGCATCCACTGCGGAAGCGGCGATGCCCATGGAACTCCCGGGTGTGTGGTCGGATGCCTGCTGGCCTGTCAGTTGACAGTTTTCCGGTGCCGCGGCCCCGGTGGGTGTCGCTGGCGTAACCAAATGACGGCTCGCGTAACCGATGCGTATCGCGCGTTTCTGTCGTGTGACAGAAACGGGAGGACTACCGCATCGGGGTCTCGATGGTCCACGATGGGTGCATGCCGCTCACCCGGGCCGGACGTCCCCGACTGCACGATCAGAGACGTCCGGGCACCACCGCCCGTGACGAAATCCTCGACGCCGCAGGCGAACTGTTCACCACGCTGGGCTACACGGGCACGTCGACGAGGTCGATCGCCGAGTCGGTCGGAATCCGGCAGGCCTCGCTGTATCACTACTTCAAGACCAAGGACGACATCCTGTGCGCGCTGCTGGGCCAGACCGTGGCTCCCACGCTGTCGTTCATCCCGAACCTGCTCGGCGCCGAACCCGCGCTGTCGGCAGCCGAGCATCTACACGCGCTGGCAGCCTTCGACGGTGACCAACTGCTGTCGGGTCAGTGGAATCTCGGTGCGCTGTACCTGCTCCCGGAACTGCGCGACGCCCGGCTCGAGCCGTTCTGGTCCGACCGGGAGCGGTTGCGGTTGCACTATCTGGCGCTCAGCAGCGCGGTCGTCGACCAGACCGGCGTGCACCAGGCCGCCGCCGATCTCCCGTTCCGGCTCGTCGAGTCGCTGGTGAACATGTGGACGGTGCCCGAGGGTCCCGAACGCTCCGCGCTGCCCATCCACGTGGCCGACGCCTGCCTGCGGGTGCTTGGCATCCCGGACGAGGCGACGCCCGCGGTGCGGCAGCGCAGCCTGCGCGAGGTCGAGCGCTACGCCCGGGACGGCGCGGCTTCGGCGTAGCGCAGGTAGCTCGGCCAGTCGCCGAAGTGCGAGATGTCGGCACCGTCGCGCCATGCGTCGAGAGCGCAGCCGAACCCGACCACCTCGGTGCCGTCGGCGAGCGTGACGCGGCCCAGTGCCATCGGTGCGGGCAGGGCGGCGAGGAATTCCCCCAGCATGGCCGTCCCGACCAGCCACAGCTCGCCGCCGATCGACGTGCCGTCCTCGGCCCCCACCCGCATCAGGCCCGGCTTGGGTGGTGTGGTGTCCAGCCGCGCGAAGCGGTAGAGCGGCGCGGTCTGTGCAGGCCCGAGCCAGCGGGCCCCGCGGTCGGTCAGCTGCCAGGCCAGGGGCTGGCCGCGCAGATGGGCGCCCACCACCATCAGCGGCGTTGCGGAAAGCCCTGCGCGCGTTGGCCACGGCGCACGGGTCGGGTCGCCCGATCCGTGCAGTAGCCGCGCCACGTCCAGCGCGACGGCGTCGGCTCCTGACCGCGCCACGACCGTGACGCCGAACTGATCGTCGCCGGCCGTGCCCGATGGCACCGCGACCGCGCACATGTCCATGAGGTTGCAGAAGTTGGTGTAGGTGCCGAGCCGGGAGTTCACGGCGATCGGGTCGGCGGCGACCTCGGCGAGCGTGGGGTGTTCGGTGGTCGTGGGGACGAGCAGCGCATCGCAGTCGCCGAGTTCGGCCAGTGCCACGGCCGTGAGGTCGCGCAACCGGACGCGGTCGCGCAGCAGCGTGGTGGCCGCCACGGAGCCGGCGGCCGAGACGATCGAGCCGACGATCGGGTCCACCTCGGCGGGGTGCGCGTCGACGAACTCACCGACCGCTTCGTGTCGTTCGGCGACCAAGCCACCGTCGTACAGCAGTCTTGCGGCCTCGAGGAACGGGGTGAGGTCGATCTCCCGCAGTGTCGCACCGGAGCCCGCGAGCCGATCCCTCGCCTCTACGAATGCCGCTCGCCAGGAATCCGACAGTCCCGGCAGCTCCCGCGGGACGGCCACCACCGGTGTCCGGGGAGCGGCCAGCGGCGCGTCGGGCGGGAACGGTCGAGCCCCTGGTCCCCCTGCCATCACCCCCATCGCCACGTCGGCCGTGTCGAGGTCGCGCGCGAACACCGTCACGCAGTCATAGGAGCGGCACGCGGGCACGACGCCGTCGGTCGGGACGACACCCAGGGTCGGCTTGATGCCGACGATGCCCTGCAGCGCCGCGGGCACCCGGCCCGAGCCCGCGGTGTCGGTGCCGATCGCGATGTCCACCAGGCCCAGCGCCACCGCGACGGCGGATCCCGAACTGGATCCGCCGGAGATGCGGTCGGGCCTGCGGGAGTCGCGCACCGCCCCGTGCGGACTGCGCGTCCCAACCAGGCCAGTGGCGAACTGGTCGAGGTTGGTGGACCCGATGACGACAGCGCCGGCGTGGCGCAGGCGCGCGACGACGGGGGCATCGGTTGCGGCGGGCGCCGACGCGTAGGTGGGGCAGCCCGCGGTGGTGGGCAACCCGGCGACGTCGACGTTGTTCTTCACCGCCGCGGTCGTTCCAGCCAACGGCAGGTCGTCGCCCGCCGCCACCGCGGCGTCGACCGCGGCGGCGTCGGCGAGCGCATCGGCCATCGGGCGTAAAAAGATCCAGATCTCGGGCCGCTCAGCCGCATCGATCGCCGCGTACGTCGCGCGGACCCGTTCGGCGGCCGTCATGCCGGGATGTCCGTGACGTCGGGTTCGGCCGGGCCCACCACGACGAGCGGCGCACCGGGGTCCACCTGATTGCCCGCGGCCACCAGCACGCGCGTCACCGTCCCATCGGCCGGTGCAGTGAGAACCGTCTCCATCTTCATTGCCTCCAGTGCGAGTAGCGGCTGTCCGGCCGTGACGTGGTCGCCGACTTCGACGTCGACCTTCCACACGCTCGACGCGAACGGTGCGTCCACCCGTTGCTCGCCGTCGGCGAGCACCAGGTCCGAGGTCAGTGGAACGGCTCGCGACTGCGCCCGTTCCGCGCGGTCGAATTCACCGGCAGCAGCCCAGGCGGCGCGCTCGGCCCCGAACGCAGCACCCTGGCGGGCGCGGAACCGGGCTATCGAGTCGGCGTTGTCCGCGAGGAACCGTTCGTGCTCGGCCAGTGAGAACGTGCCATCGGTGATGTCGACCGATCCTCGACCGGCGGCGAGATCTGCACGCAGGTCCAGCAATTCGTCCGCCGACACGGGGTACCAGGAGATGCGGTCGAAGAATCGCAACAGCCACGGGGTGCCGGGTTCGAACGGCGCGGTGTGGCGGTAGCGGCTCCACACCTGCGTGGTGCGTCCGACGAACTGGTAGCCGCCGGGGCCCTCCATGCCGTAGATGCACAGGTAGGCGCCGCCGATGCCGACGGAGTTCTCCGCCGTCCAGGTCCTGGCGGGGTTGTACTTGGTGGTGACCAGCCGGTGCCGCGGGTCGAGCGGCGTGGCCACGGGGGCGCCGAGGTAGACGTCGCCGAGGCCCAGGGTCAGGTACTCCGCGGCGAACACCACGTCCATCACGTCGGCCTGGGACGCCAAACCGTTGACCCGGCGGATGAATTCGATGTTCGACGGGCACCACGGTGCGTCGTCGCGCACGCCGGAGGTGTACCGGGCGATGGCCTCGCGGGTGGCCGGGTCGTCCCACGACAGCGGCAGCCGGACCGACCGGCTCGGCACCACCAGTTCCGAGGTGGCGGGCAGCTCGTCCTCCAGTTCGACGAGCAGCCCGAGCAGCTTCTCGATCGGCAGCCGATCGGGGTCGACGTGGACCTGCAGCGACCGGATGCCGGGCGTGAGGTCGCGGATGCCGCTCACCGTCCCGTCGGACATCGCGGTGCGCAGGCACTGGTGCAGCGCGTGCACCCGGGCCCGCAGCGCGAGGTCGAGCACCATGTCGCCGTACTCGATCAGCACGTTGTCGTCGCCGTTGCGCCGGTAGGTGACCGCAGGCGCGCGGTCACCGGCCCGCCGGGCCAGCACGCCGTCGTCGCCGTCACCACCGCGTTCCTGGAGTACGGTTGCGCTACCACGTCTTTCGACGTCCCCGACCGAGGCGGCGTCGGCCACCCGGATCGGGACGAACCGCACCGTGTCCCCGGGGCGCAGCTGACCGAGCTTCCACCGGTCGGCGGAGACCACCGTTACCGGGCACGTGAAGCCGCCGAGGCTGGGTCCGTCGGGCCCGAGCAGGATCGGCGTGTCGCCGGTGAAGTCGAGGGCGCCCACCGAGTAGGCGGTGTCGTGGATGTTCGACGG
>JAQSXQ010000231.1 GCA_029256565.1 Mycobacterium sp. | reverse complement strand
GACAAGGACCCGGACGCCACCCCGTTGATCCTCGACTACGCCCGAGTCTGGTGCGACATGCCCAAGGTCGTGTTCTCCAGCACGCTGCAGTCCGTCGACTGGAACTCCCGCCTGGAACGCGGCGACCCGGTCGAGGTGGTGCGGAAGCTGAAAGCCGAAACCGACGGCCAATTGGAGGTGGCCGGCGCGACCCTGGCCGCGCCGATCGTGCAGGCCGGACTGGTGGACGAGTTCCGGATCGTGGGCGGCGGCACACCGTTCTTCCCGTCGCTGCCGTCGTGGATCTCGCTGCGCCTGGTGGAGAACCGCACCTTTCCGGGCGGCACCGTCCTGCTGCGCTATGGCGTGAAACGCGACTGACAGCGAATCTTCCATCGGCCCGTCAGAGCGCGGCCGCACCGCTGACCGGCGTCTGGCCCGTCACCGCCCGCGGGTCGGCATCATGTTGCGATAGTCCCGCGGGCCAACTCCTTTCCAGCGCCGGAAGGCCTGCGAGAAACTCGACACTTCGCGATAGCCGAGACGGCCCGCGATCTCGGACACCGGCATCCCGGCAGCCAGGAACTCCTCGGCGAAGCGTTCACGCACTTCTTCCACCAGTGCCCGAAACGATGTCCCTTCCGCGGCAAGGCGTTCACGCAAGGTGCGGTCACCGATATGCATCCGGCGGGCGACGGCTCGGGCATCCGGCGGAGTGCCGAGGGTTCGGACGAGATCATCACGCACCGCCCGCCCGGTCTGCCGACGCGGCTTACGCTGCTCCAGCAGCTCGCCGCACTGCGCCACGGCGAGCGCCTGAATCCGTGCGTTGGCCTCCGGCATCGGCAGTGCCAGCAGACTTCCGGCCGCCACCACAGCCGTGGCCCGCGCCGCGAAACTGGGCCGCACACCGAACGCCTCGTCGTAGCGCAACAGCGCTTCCTCAGGTGGGGCGGGGAACGCGAATTCAACGGCCAAGGGCGCAGGATCCGCGAAGATCTCGCACTGCAGGCGCCGCACACCGGCGATGTCACGTTCGATGACGAAGCGCCGCAGAGGTTCTGGTATCCCGTCCGCGGTGAAGACAAAATACGTGTCATCGCCGCGGGTCTCGGCCGTGACATCGGTGAACGCGTAGGTCAGCGCCATCGAGCGCAGGACGGTGGCGACCGCCGAGCCCACCGTGGCACTGCTGATGAGGGCAAATGCGAAAGCGCCGTACAGGGGAAGTTGAAAGCGCATCCCGGCCTGCACCCCGAGACCCACCGGGTCTCCCAGAGCCGTAACCACATTGCTGACGACCGCGAATTCCTGTCGGGTGGAGATCTGCACGGCGGGGTCATCGAGCTGGGTGAGCGTCAAGCCGGTGCCACGCAACGCGGTCTCGGCCGTCAGCCCGTGATCGCGGGCGAGTCCGACCATCACCTCGGCGCCCGCGCCCAACCGGGGCATGTCCCAGTCGATCACTGTGTCCCTTCCTCGTGCGTTGCTTCCGCCGAATCTAGTAACTTTCCGGCCGCTGCGCACCTGTGTCCACCCACCACGCGCCACCTAGCATCGAGGCGCAGATGTGCGCACAGAGATGAGGCAGGCCCCGACATGACGGCCACAGACGCCTGCGATCGCCTCGGTTGGCTGGTCGTCGGCTCGGGTTTCGGCGGCAGCGTCGCCGCGCTCCGACTTGCCGAAAAGGGCTACCGCGTCGACGTCCTCGAACAGGGACGCCGCTTCCAGGACAGTGACTTCGCCCGTTCCGCCCTCGACGTCACCCGGCTGTTGTGGGCGCCGTCGCTCGGGCTGAAGGGCATCCTGGCTCTCACCCCCTTCCGGCACGTCTCGGTGCTCAGTGGCGTGGGCGTCGGCGGCGGGTCGCTGGTCTACGGCAACACGCTCTACGTACCGCATTCCGATGATTTCTACCGCCACCCGCAATGGGCGGGGCTCGCCGATTGGCGTGCGGTGCTGGCACCGTATTTCGCCACCGCCCAACGGATGCTGGGGGCGGTGACCTGCCGATCGCAGGGGCCCAGCGAGGACATGATGCACGCCGTTGCCGCCGAACTCGGGGTGCCCGACGCCCATCACCCCACCGAGATCGGGGTGTTCCTCGGCCCCGCCGGTGTCGTCACGGCAGACCCCTACTTCGGTGGCGCCGGACCGGAACGCGCCGGCTGCATCCGCTGCGGCCAGTGCATGCTCGGCTGCCGGCACAACGCCAAGAACTCCCTGCCGAAGAACTACCTATACCTCGCCGAGGCCCACGGCGCCCGGATACTCGCCGAACGCACCGTCACCGACATCCGGCCCGCCGGCGACAGCCCGGACGGCTCGGCGGGCTACCTCGTCACCAGCGTCAAGACCGGACGCCGGCTGCGCAGGCAGACACGCACCCAACTCGCCGGCGGCGTGGTCCTTGCCGGCGGCGCGCTGGGCACCACGCGGCTGCTGCACACCATGCGCGACTCGGGTGCGATGCCGCGGCTCTCCGCCCGGATCGGCGACCATGTACGCACCAACAGTGAGGCGATCGTCGCCGCCACCGCCCGTCGTCGCGATGCCGACCTGACCGCCGATATCGCCATCACGCGCAGCGTCCACCCCGACGAGCACACGCATTTCACCAACAACACCTACGGCGCCGGCGGGGACCTGCTGGGCGTGATCTTCGGGCCGCTCACCGGTGGCCGCCACCGGGCGTGGCAGTTCCTGTGGGGAACCCTCGGGAATCCGCGCCGCTGGCTGAGCCCGCTGCGGCTGCGCGGGTGGTCGCGAAGGACGGTCATCTTCACCGTCATGCAGAGCGTCGACTCGTCCCTGCGGCTGCGTCCGGCGCGCTGGGGCAACCGACTGGTCACCGAGCTGGCGGACGGACCGGCGCCGAGCAGCTACCTACCCATCGCCAATGCGGTGGCCGCGGCGGCCGCGCGCGTCATCGACGGCTACCCGCAGTCCTCGACGTCGGAGTCCCTGCTCGGCGCACCGACGACCGCGCACATCCTGGGCGGGGCCGTGATCGGCTCGACGGAACACGAGGGCGTCGTGGACCGCTACCGCCGCGCGTTCGGTTATCGCAACCTGCTGATCACCGACGGGTCCACGATGCCCGCCAACGTGGGTGTGAACCCCTCCCTCACCATCACTGCGATGGCCGAGGAAGCGCTCAGCCATGTTCCGAACGCGTCGCCGACGCGACACACCACGCAACCATCAGGAGCCACCGCATGAGGCCGATCGGACCCGGAACGCACACCGTCATCACCGGCGGGTCGTCCGGCCTCGGCCTGGAGATCGCCCACCAACTCGCACCCGGTGGCGGGCCGATCACGCTCATCGCCCGCGACCCTGCCCGGTTGGCCGCCGCGGCCGAGGCGATCCGGTTTCGCACCCCGCAGGCACAGGTCCGCTTTCTGAGTCTGGATGTCTCCGAGCCGGTTACGGTGCGCGCGGCGTTTGCGGACCTCGCCGCGGAGGTCGGCGGGATCGACCTGCTGATCAACTGCGCGGGCATCCTCATCGAGGGCCACACATCGCAACTGACACCCCAGGACTTCCGCGCCGTCATGAACGTCAACTTCTTCGGCACCGTGAACGCGTGCGACGCCGCGCTGGTCCCGCTGGCCGAGAGCCGTGGAACGCTGGTCAACATCTCCTCGGCCGCCGGGCTGATGGGCGTCTTCGGCTATACGGCCTACTGCGCGAGCAAACATGCCATCGTCGGCTACACGCGTGCGCTGTCCTATGAGGCTGAACCCCAAGGCATCCGGGTCGTCCTGGCATGTCCCGGGGAGTTCGACTCGCCGATGGTCGACGCACTCGACACCGGCCGCACCCCCGAGAACCGGGTTCACACCCTGACCATCCCGAAACTCCCTGTCGCGCAGGTGGCGTCGGAGATCATCGCCGGAATTCAGGCGGGCCACCGCACGATCATCCCCGGGCGGCGCACCCGCGCCGCCGTGCTCGCCAACCGGCTGGTGCCCCGGATCGTCGAAGCGGTCGCGCGCCGACGCATCGCCGGTGTGTACACAGGACCGCAGCGGGCATCGGAGACACCGTCATGAGGCGCTCGACAATCGACCCCGAAAACGCCGTCGTCGTCGTGACCGGTGCCGCGGGAGGCATCGGATCGTCGGCGGCACACGCGCTGCACGCGCGCGGAGCACGCGTCGTACTGGTCGATCTCTCGCAGGACGATGTCGACGCCGTCGCGGCGCGACTCGGCTGCACCAACGCGCTGGCGATGGCGGCCGACGTCACCGACAAGGCCGCCATGGACGACGTCTTCGCGGCCACACAACACGAGTTCGGCCGGGTCGATGCCGTGTTCGCCAACGCGGGCATCTCCAGCGGGAACCGGGCCTACACCGTGGGCTCCGCTCCCGACGGGATCTTCGAGCACGTGATCGCGGTGAACCTCGGCGGCGTCTGGAACACGGTGCGGGCCGGGCTTCCCATGATCCTCGAATCCGGGGGCCACATCCTGGTCACCTCTTCGACGTATGCCTATCTCAACGGCGCGGTAAATGCGCCCTACGCGGCGTCCAAGGCTGCCGTCGAACAACTCGGCCGGTCGCTGCGAGTCGAGCTGGCCGCCCACGGGGCGACCGCCGGCGTGCTCTACCCGGGCTGGGTCGCGACGCCCATCGCCGAGGTGGCCTTCGGCGCGGACAGCCTGGCGACCGAACTGGTGGCGCACGCCTTCCCGCGGCCACTGCACCGACCGGTGTCGCCCGCCCTCGTCGGACGCGCCGTCGTCCGCGGCATCGAGCGACGATCGGCGAGCATCCAGGTACCCAAGCGATGGATCCCGATGTCCGCGCTGCGCGGCCTCATCAATCCGGTGTTCGACAGATCTCTCGCCGGAGACGAGACATTGCGGGACCTGATCCGCCAGGTCGAACGGCGCACCGCTCATCAGTGACAGGTCGTTGACACCACGAAAAACAGGCCAGGGCTTGTGGCCCTGACCTGTCCCTCTGTGGTGGAGCTGCCGGGAATTGAACCCGGGTCCTACGGCATTCCCTCAAGGCTTCTCCGTGCGCAGTCCGCTATGTCTCTACTTGGATCTCCCGG
>JAQSXQ010000230.1 GCA_029256565.1 Mycobacterium sp. | reverse complement strand
CCGGTAGCTGACCGAGCGTCCCACCCTGGTGCTGGTCACCCAGCCCTGGCCGCGCAGTACCCGAAGCGCCTGGGACACGGCGTTCTCCGAGCGGCCCAGCGCGGCGGCCAGATCGCTCACGCAGATGCCGGGCGCCCGGTGCAGACCCAGCAGGATCTCCAGCCGATGGGAATCTGACAGCAGATCGAACCGCCGTGACCACCCAGGTGTGTCGACGTCGGCCAGCGCCGACGACGCCCGTTCGACCGAGTGATCGTCCACCACTGCAATGTAGCCCGAGGGGCCACGTCGGTCGGTACGGCTAGTCCAGGAATCCGTGCAGCAGCGCGGCCGAGCCCCACACGTGGGCGGTCATCACCTCGGCCGCGGCCTGGGCGTCGCCCGCGAGGATCGCCATCACGATCGCCTCGTGCTGTTCGTCGGAGTGCGCGATGTTCAGTGACAGCAGCGGGATCTGGTCGAGCAGTTCGTTGAGCCGCATGCGGTTGTCGGCGACCAGGGGCACCAGCGACGGCGTTCCCGCGGCCTCGGCGATCGCGAGATGTAGGCGCGAATCGAGCCGTCGGTAGTCCTCCGGCGCCGCTGCGCGCACGTCACACAGTTTGCCCCACAACGTCTCCCGGTCCGCTGCGGTCAGCGTCCGGCCCGCCGCCATGCGTGCGGCACCCACCTCGAGGATCTCGCGCAGGCGCAGCGCGTCGTCGATGTCGGCGCGGCTGAACCGGATGCCGTCGGGGCTGGGCGTGGGAAGCTCCTCGGCCAGGAACGTGCCGCCGTACCGTCCCCGCCGCGACACCAGGTAACCCGCCTCGGCGAGCGACTTGATGGCCTCGCGGACCGTGTCGCGGCTGACGCCGAGCCGGGTGGCGAGTTCGCGTTCCGGAGGCAGCGACTCCCCCGGTGCCAGCACGCCGAGCCGGATCGTCTCGAGCAGCCGCCCGACGGTGTCCTCGAACGCATTGCCGAGCCGCACCGGACGCAGCAGCGTCGCAGCCGCCGCCTCCGCGTCGGAGCGCTCGGGCGTCGGCTGCGGCTCGGTCATGGGATCGTCGTCCCTTACAGCGGTGTCACGTAGTGGCCGCTGATGCCGCCGTCGACCAGGAAGCTCGATGCGGTGATGAACGATGCGTCGTCACTGGCCAGGAAGGCGACCGCCGCAGCCAGCTCCTCGGGTTCGGCGAACCGCCCGACCGGTACGTGCACGAGCCGGCGAGCCGCCCGCTCGGGATCCTTGGCGAACAGCTCCTGCAGCAGCGGGGTGTTGACCGGGCCCGGGCACAGTGCGTTCACTCGGATGCCCTGACGCGCGTACTGCACGCCGAGTTCCCGCGACATCGCCAGCACGCCACCCTTGGACGCGGTGTAGGAGATCTGCGACGTCGCCGACCCCATCACCGCGACGAACGACGCGGTGTTGACGATCGAGCCACGCTGCTGGGGAACCATGTGTCGCAGCGCCGCCTTGCAGCAGAAGAAGACCGACTTGAGGTTGATGTCCTGCACTCGGTCCCACGCCTCGATGCCGGTGTTCTCGATGAGATCGTCCTCCGGCGGGCTGATGCCCGCATTGTTGAAGGCGATGTCGATCGAGCCGTGGGTCTCCGCGGCGGTGTCGAACAGCGTGTCGACGGCCACCTGGTCGGAGACGTCGACCTGAACGAAGGTGCCGTTGAGATCGTCTGCGACGGTCTTTCCGGTGGCCGGGTCGATGTCACCGATCACGATGGTGGCGCCCTCGGCGCGCATCCGCTTGGCGGTGGCCAGACCGATGCCGCTGGCGCCGCCGGTGATGACGGCGACCTTGCCGGCCAATCGCTTGGTCAGGTCCATGTCTAGCTTTCCTCCGATACTGCGTAGAAGACGTTCTTGGTCTCGGTGAAGTGCAGCGGTGCGTCGGGTCCGAGTTCGCGGCCGAGGCCCGACTGCTTGAAGCCGCCGAACGGGGTGTTGTAGCGCACCGACGAGTGCGAGTTCACGCTGAGGTTGCCTGCCTCGACGGCGCGCGAGACCCGCATCGCGCGGGACAGGTTGTCGGTCCAGATCGAGCCGGACAGCCCGTAGGGGCTGTCGTTGGCCAGTTCGATGGCATCCGCTTCGTCGTCGAAGGGAAGGACCGCCACGACGGGCCCGAAGATCTCCTCGGTGACGGTGCGATCGGTGCGCTGCGGCGTCAGCACCGTCGGCGCGAACCAGTAGCCGGGGCCCTGGGGCGCCGACCCGCGGAACGCCACCGGTGCGTCGTCGGGCACGTAGGCGCGCACCGACTCCCAGTGCGGCTTGGAGACCAGCGGACCCATCTCGGTGCCCCGGTCGGTGGGGTCGCCGACCGCGACGCCCTGGACTGCCGGCTCGAGCAGCTCCATGAACCGGTCGAACACGTTGCGCTGCACCAGGATGCGGCTACGGGCACAGCAGTCCTGACCCGCGTTGTCGAACACGCCGTACGGAGCGGTGGCCGCGGCCTTCTCGAGATCGCAGTCGTCGAACACGATGTTGGCGCTCTTGCCGCCGAGTTCCAGGGTCACGCGCTTGACCTGCGCCGCGGCGCCTGCCATCACCCGGGTGCCCACCTCGGTCGAACCGGTGAACACGACCTTGCGGACGTCCGGGTGGGTGACGAACCGTTCGCCGACGATCGAGCCGCGGCCGGGCAGCACCTGGAACAGATCGGGATCGAGGCCCGCCTCCACCGCGAGTTCGCCGAGTCGGATCGTGGTCAGAGGGGTCCACTCGGCCGGTTTGATCACCACGGCGTTGCCCGCCGCGAGCGCGGGCGCGAAGCCCCAGGAGGCGATGGTCATCGGGAAGTTCCACGGTGTGATGACCCCGACCACGCCGAGCGGTTCGTGGAACGTCACGTCGAGACCGCCGGCGACGGGAATCTGCTTGCCCGCCATGCGTTCCGGGCTCGCGGAGTAGAACTGGAGGACGTCGCGGACGTGACCGGCCTCCCACTCGGCGTTGCCGATCGGGTGCCCGGAGTTGGCCACCTCGAGGGCGGCCAGCTCGTCGACGTGGGCGTCGACGACGGCCGCGAACGCCCGTAGACCGGCCGCACGCTCGGCGGGGGCCGCCCTGGCCCACCGCTTCTGGGCGACCTTGGCGCGCGCCACGGCGTCGTCGACGGCGTCGACGTCGAGCTGTTCGACGGTGCGCAACACCTCCTCGGTCGCCGGATTGATCAGCGTGCTGCTCGTCATCAGACCCTTTCTCCTGTGTGTACCGGTGCGTGTCGGGAAGCGTTCGGCGAGTAGTGCGAGGCCGCTGCGACCACGGCGGCGAACAGCCGCAGGTCGTCGAGGCGTTCCTCGGGATGCCATTGCACGGCGAGTACCCAGCTGCCGGGGTGCGCCCGCGGATCCACCTCGACGGCCTCGATGACGCCGTCGGACGCGTCGCGTGCGGCCACGATCAGGCCGTCGCCGAGACGGTCGATGGCCTGGTGGTGGTAGCACTGCGCGTCGGAGGACTCGCCGATCAGGCTCGCCAGCCGGGTGCCGGGCACGGTGCGGACGGCGGTCGTCGTGAAGACGGCGTTGCCCACCTGGTGCCTGCCGTGGCCGAGCACGTCGGGCAGGTGCTGATGCAGCGTGCCGCCGAGGGCGACGTTCAATACCTGTGCGCCGCGGCAGATTCCGAGCACCGGCAGCTGTCGTGCCAGCGCGGCGCGCAGCAGCGCGAACTCCCACGCGTCGCGGTCGTCGGCGGGTTGGTCGGTGCTCGGGTGCGGCTGCTGGCCGTAGCTCGCCGGTGACACGTCGCGGCCGCCGGTCACGATCAGCCCGTCGAGCCCGTCGAGCACCCGGTCGACGATGCCGGCGTCCACCGGCTGCGGCGGCAACAGCGTCGCGATGCCGCCAGCCTGGGTGACGCCTTCGACGTAGATGGCGGGCAGGAAGCTCGCCCGCACGTCCCACACCCCGGTCTGAGCCTGCTGCAGATAGGTGGTCAGCCCGAGGACGGGCCTCGATCTAGAACCAGCATCAGAGCCGTTCGAACCCACGGCGCCTCTCCCAATCGGTGACGGCAGCGTTGTACGCCTTCAGTTCGACGCGCGCGTAGTTCAGGTAGTGGTCCACCACGGCGTCACTGAAGGCCGCGCGGGCGATGGTCGAGCCGTCGAGCAGGTCGGCGGCTTCGGCCAGCGTGGTCGGAAGCCGTTCGGCGCCCGAGGTATACGCGTTGCCGACGGTCATCTCGGGCAGTTCCAGACCCTCGTCGATGCCGTGCAGACCGCCGGCGATCAGCGCGGCGACGGCGAGGTACTGGTTGACGTCGCCACCGGGCGCGCGGCACTCCATGCGCATGCCCGGTCCGTGTCCGACGACGCGCAGCGAGCAGGTGCGGTTGTCCATGCCCCACGCGACGGCGGTGGGCGCGAAACTACCGTCGGCAAACCGCTTGTAGGAGTTGATGTTCGGTGCGTAGAAGAGGCTGAACTCGCGCAGTGTGGCGAGCTGACCGGCGATGAAGCTGCGGAACATCTTCGACATGCCGAGTTCGTCGTTCTCATCGGCGAACACGGCGGTGCCGTCTTCCCCGCGGAACGAGATGTGGATGTGACAGCTGTTGCCCTCGCGCTCGTCGAACTTCGCCATGAACGTCAGGCTCTTGCCGTGCTGGTCGGCGATCTCCTTGGCACCATTCTTGTAGATGGTGTGGTTGTCGCAGGTGACCAGTGCCTCGTCGTAGCGGAAGCCGATCTCCTGCTGCCCCAGGTTGCATTCGCCCTTGACGCCCTCGCAGTACATGCCTGCGCCCTCCATGCCGAGCCGGATGTCGCGCAGCAGCGGCTCCATCCGCGTCGACGCCAGCATCGCGTAG
>JAQSXQ010000229.1 GCA_029256565.1 Mycobacterium sp. | reverse complement strand
GCGAGATCGGTGTTCCCCCGGACGAAGTCGGATGCCAGGAAGAAGTTGGGGATGCGAGTCGTCGCATCGGGCCGATACCGCCAGGAACGCTTCGTGTTGATCAGCAGCGGCTCGTCGTTGGCGAGCATGCCCGGGTCGCGGAAATCGATTGCGGGATCGAGGAAACGGGACAACAGGTGCTTCTCCTCGAGTTCACCGTGGTCGAGGTGATCGAGCAGTTGCTCCCACACCTCGTCGAGGATCTCCTCTTCCGTGCACTGGCGGGCAGGCTTGCCGAGTCGTTTACTACGGGTATCCCAGTCCGAGATGTCCACCGACAGCACGTCGCGCACCCGGCCGTCGCCCCGGTCCGCGAGTGGGAAGTCGCCCCAGAACTGACCCTGGGCGATCGACGTCAATGCCCACTCCGAGTCGATGTAGATGGCATGCCCGGGCGGGAAGGCAGCCAGCGGTGCGTCGAAGTAGTACATGGCGCCCGTCATCCACCGCGTGGTGAGCCGGTGCAGGTATCCGAGACGGGGCTCGGCTGCGCGGAGTTCCGGCGTGAGCAAGCGAACCAGTTTCTCCACCGGTAGCGCGGCGACGTAGTAGTCCGCAGTCACCGTCCCCGGGTGGCCCTCGACGGTTACGCCGGTGATGTCTCGGCCGTCGCACTGGATGGCGGTCACGGGATGTCCGCGTCGGAACGTCACGGCGGTCCGCCATGGTTGCTCTACCGGCGGCCTCGTCAGATACCGCACCCAGGGGTCGACCCACACCTCGCTCGTCGGGCCGTCGAGCACTCGATCGACCTTCCCGTCGACCTGCGCCTGATCCTGCACCAGCTGCGTCAGGATCGCTGCGCCCGTTCGCGCCGACATCTCCTCGGCGCGCGCCGCGACGAGCGACCGCGTCATGCCCTTGGCCAGGAACTTCTGGAACTGCGCGGATCTTTGGTCGGCGTCGAGGAAGTCCCACCAGCTCTGTCGCTCGAACTCTGCGAGTCGACGCTCGTCGCACGAGGTGAGGAACGCGAGGACACGTTCGACGAAGGCTGCGTACTCCGCGAGCGGGATCGCCAGGTCGAACGCAATCATCCGGAAGAACCTGATCATCTTCACGATGTCGCCGGGGCTCGACGGGAACTTCAGTGGCGCAATGATTTCGTTCGACGAACCGTGCGATTGGGCCAGCAGCATTTCGGTCGCCTGGGTCAGGTTGTCCTTCACGCAGCCGCTGGCGTAGGGGATCTCCTCCATCGTCGCGTCGAGATGTCGGTAGAAACCCGGGAAGAACCGGAATCCGTGTTCACCGGGCAGGTCCGCTCTGCCGTCCGTACCGGTGTTGGGGACCGGCATCGATCGTGCCTTGCCGCCCAACTCCTTGCGCGCTTCGTAGACGGTGACGTCGAATCCACGCTTGGCGAGTTCATGGGCAGCACTGAGCCCCCCGATTCCACCCCCAAGCACCGCAACGGATGCCATCGCACGATGGTAGGCGTCGGCCCTAGTTGAAGTAGGGGTTCGTTCCCTCGGGGCGATCCAGCAGCGGGTTCGTCGCGTTGAGGATGAAGCTGCCCGCCGGGCTCAGCACGAAGCCGGCCTGGTCGAAGTTGTTCTGGCACGTCGTGACGACGCCGTCGAAGCCGCACGTCACGTTGCGGAAGCTGATGCGCGAGCCTGCGGGCATCGGCTTGGCGTCGGCCGCGAGACCGTCGTAGATCGGCGCTGCCGCGTTCGAGAAGCCCGGCGCACCGATCTGTCCGCCGCTGACGACGTTGGCCGCGTTCGGCGCCGCGGGCAGTGCGCCGCTGCAGCCGTAGCCGCCGGTCGTCCGGTTCAGCACGCACGTGACGCCGTCGGCGACCCGGAACGAGTAGAAGCTGCCGTCCATCGCCGCGAACTCCGAGGGCTTCACGGGCGTCAGCACGTTGACGTTGGGCGGTGGGGGTGGCGGCGCCGGTTGCGGTTCGGCGTTTGCCACGGTGGACATGCCCAACGCTGCTGCCCCCGCAGCAACCAGGCCGATCAGTGTTCTGCTCAGCACGCGATCAGAGTAGAGCAGGCGTCGGATGGGCGCTCGGTTACCTCGGGAAGGGGTCGTCACACCAAGATCATCGGCGACGGGTCCCGGTTCGTTAGCCGCCGCGAGCGTGCGCGAACTCGGGTTCTGACGCGGCGTGTCGGCCGCAGACACGCACGCTCGCGGGAAATCAGTAGTAGCCCGGGGGGCGGCCGGCCATCTGCTCGAGGCGGGCGATGCGGTCAGCCATCGGGGGGTGGGTGGCGAAGAGCTTGCCGATCTTCTCGCCCGAGCGGAACGGGTTGGCGATCATCAGGTGCGCCTGGTCGGCCAGCTGCGGCTCCGGCGGCAGCGCAGGGCGTTCGCCAAGGCCAGCGGGTCGCCGGTCAGTTCGGCGCCGGACTGGTCTGCCTGGTACTCCCGCTGCCGCGACACCGCCAGCCGGATCACGGTCGCCGCGATCGGCCCGAGCAGCGAAACCAGCAGGATCGCAAAGGGATTGGTGCCGCCATCGCGGTTCCCGCCGAACATGCTCGCGAAGAACGCCAGGTTGGCCAGCGCGGTGATCACCGAGGCCATCGCGCCCGCCACGCAGGAGATCAGGATGTCGCGGTTGTAGACGTGCGACAGCTCGTGGCCGAGCACCGCGCGTAGCTCGCGCTCGTCGAGGATCCGCAGGATGCCGGTCGTGCAGCACACCGCGGCGTTGCGCGGGTTGCGTCCCGTCGCGAACGCGTTGGGCGCATCGGTGTCGCTGATGTACAGCCGCGGCATCGGCTGATGCGCGGCGTTCGCCAGCTCGCGCACGATCCGGTACATCGCGGGCGCCTGCAGCTCGGTGACGGGCTGGGCGTGCATCGCCTTGAGCGCCATCTTGTCGCTGTTGAAGTAGACGTAGGCGTTCATGCCGACCGCGAAGAGCACGGCCAGGAACATCACGTTCCTGCCGAACAGGGCTCCGACGAACACGATCAGACCGGAGAAGCCGACCAGCAGCAGAAAGGTCTTGAATCGGTTCGCGTGCGGATGCCAGGTCATCGGCGGGCCAACCTCCTTGTACGTGAAACTCGAAGTCCTTCGATGATTCAAACGCCTGAGGGGGTGTCGCGGTTCCTAACCGTCAGCCGTGCCGGTTGACGGTGTACTCGACGAGACCAGCCAGTGCGTCCCGGCCGGGGCCGGCAGGCAATTTGGCCAGCTCGCTGCGAGCGTCCGCGGCGTACTGCGCCACGGTCGCCTTGGCCTCGACGATGCCGCGTGACGAACGCAACAGCGCGAGCGCCTCGGCCAGGTCTGCGTCGTCCTCCACCGGTCCCGAGAGCAGCGTCCGCAGCCGCTCGGCGTCCGGGCCGGTCTCGCGCAGCGCGTAGAGCACGGGCAGCGTGTGCACGCCCTCGCGCAGGTCGGTCCCGGGCACCTTGCCGGATTCGTCGGGATCGCTGTCGATGTCGATGACGTCGTCGGAGATCTGGAACGCGGTGCCGACGATGCCGCCGATCCGCGACAACCGTTCGATCTGCTCGTCGTCGGCGCCGGAGAACGTCGCCCCGAACCGGCCCGACGCGGCGATCAGGCACGCGGTCTTCTCGTACACCACCTTGAGGTAGTGCTCGACGGAGTCGGTGTTCTCGGGCACGCCGCGCGTCTCGCGCATCTGGCCGGTCACGAGTTCGGCGAAGGTGTCGGCGATGATCCGCACGGCCTCCGGGCCGAGCCGCGACACCAGCCGCGACGCCGTCGCGAACAGGTAGTCACCGGCCAGGATCGCGATGTTGTTGCCCCACCGCGCATTGGCGGAGTCGGCGCCGCGACGCACCTGGGCCTCGTCCATGACGTCGTCGTGATAGAGCGTCGCGAGGTGCACCAGCTCGATCACCGCACCGGCAACGGTCACCTGCCACGCGTCCGGGTCCGGCCCGAGTTGCGCCGACAGCACGGTGAACAGCGGACGGAAGCGCTTGCCGCCCGCCTTGAACAGGTGCTGGACGGCCTCGGCCATCAGCTCGTCGGACTTGCCCAGCTCGGTGGCCATCAGATCTTCGACACGCGCCACTCCGTCGCGCACTCGCGCGGCGAAATCTGCATCGCCGAAGTCCACGCCCGCGACCACGGTCGCCGGTGTCTTCATGGGTCCAACATACTGGGGAGTGTGGCGGCTACGGCGGGCAGGAGCGGAGCGACCGGGGGAGAGATTTCGGCGGGCAGGAGCGGAGCGACCCGGGGTGTGGTTGCAGCGGGCAGGAGCGGAGCGACCCGGGGCATGATTCGGCATGACGTGGTCGTGATCGGGGCCGGGCCCGCCGGTTCGGCTGCCGCTGCCTGGGCGGCGCGGGGCGGTCGCGACGTCCTCGTGATCGACTCCGCGGAATTTCCCCGCGACAAGGCGTGCGGCGACGGGCTCACCCCGCGGGCGATCGCCGAATTGAAATTGCTCGGCCTCGGCGACTGGCTCGACGGCAGAGTCGCCCACCGCGGCCTGCGGATGGCGGGCTTCGGCGCCGACGTCGAGATCGAGTGGCCGGGCCCCTCGTTCCCGCCGACGAGCAGCGCGGTGCCCCGCACCGAACTCGACGATCGCATCCGGGCGGTGGCCGCCGACGACGGTGCCAAGATGCTGCTGGGCACCAAAGCCGTTGACGTCAGGCATGATTCGACTGGCCGCGTGACGTCGGTGATCCTCGACTCGGGCGACGAGATCGGCTGCGCCGAGCTGATCGTCGCCGACGGGGCCCGGTCGACCCGCGCGCGAGCGAACCGTGGATCACCTCGCACCTGGAGCTGCGCTCCCCCGCGGGCGACGTCCTGCCCGGCTACGGCTGGATCTTCCCGCTCGGCAACGGCGAGGTGAACATCGGCGTCGGCGCGCTCGCCACCACCAAGCGCCCGGCCGATGCCGCACTCCGGCCACTGATGTCGTACTACACGCAGCTACGCCGAGACGAGTGGGGCTTCGAGGGCGAACCGCGGGCCGGCCTGTCGGCGCTGCTGCCGATGGGCGGCGCCGTCTCGGGCGTCGCCGGCCCCAACTGGGTACTGATCGGCGACGCCGCGGCGTGCGTGAACCCGCTCAACGGCGAGGGCATCGACTACGGCCTCGAGACAGGGCGGCTGGCCGCCGAGATGCTCGGGTCGGGCGACTTCACCGACGCCTGGCCTGCTGAACTGCGACGGCACTACGCCCAGGGCTTCTCGGTCGCCCGCCGGCTGGCGCTGCTGCTGACGATCCCCCGGTTCCTGCCCTCGGCGGGGCCGTTCGCGATGCGGTCGACGTTCCTCATGGGCGTCGCCGTGCGGGTGATGGGCAACCTCGTCACCGACGAGGACGACGACTGGATCGCCAGGGTGTGGCGACGTGCGGGCAGCGGTTCGGCCCGACTCGACAACCGACCGCCATTCAGCTGATCGAGCAAATGACGTGAAGCGTCTTCGCGACGCGGCCCTACGAAATACGCGCTGTTGAACGTGGTTTCCAACGAAGTCGCGCGTTTGGCCGAGCTAAAAATCGGCTACCCGTACCGAGTGGTGGAGCGACCGACCGAGTCGCACGCCGTCGCCGACTTCCTGCGGTCTGCCGAGACCCACCCGTCGGTCCTGGTGATCGAGGGTGAGCCAGGCATCGGGAAGACGACGCTGTGGCGAGCGGCGACGGGCATGGCATCGGAGCGTGGATTCCGGGTGTTCGACGCACGCGCCGAACAAGGGGGCGGCGCCTACGCCGCCGTCGCCGACCTACTCGCCGGCGTCCAATCCGACCAGTTCGATCTCCTGCCCGCCGTCCAGCGCATCGCGCTGGACCGGGTCCTGCACCGCGTCGACGACCGTCGGGACGATCCCCCGACCGACGAGAGGGTCGTCGCGTCGGCGTTCCTTGCCCTTGCCGACCAGCTGACGCCGTCGTCGCCGGTGCTCGTCGCGATCGACGACGCGCAGTGGCTCGACCCCTCGTCGCGTGCCGTGGTCGCGTTCGCCGTGCGCCGGCTCCGGGGCCGGATCGGCATCCTGATCGCCGAGCGCACCGACACCACTGCCGGCCAGGGCGCAGCCTGGCTCCGTCTCACCAGCCTGCTCGGGGTGCAGCGGATCCGGTTGGGCCCATTCGAGACGACCGGACTACGGGCGGTGCTGGCCGGAAACCTCGACCGCACCTTCTCCCGCACGGCGATGACCCGCATCGCCGAACTGTCGGGCGGCAATCCGTTCTATGCACTCGAATTGGCAAGGGCGATGGGTGATCGGCCTCTTCCCGACGACGTCGCGCTGCCCGAGTCGCTGGCCGAACTCGTCGGTGACCGACTCGGCCGCCTCGACCAAGAGAGTCAGGACATGCTCTTCGCGGCCGCGGCGGCCGGGACGCCGACGGTCGACCTGCTGGCCCGGGTCACCGACCGCAGCGCGCACGAGGTGGTCGACCGACTCGAGGCGGCGGAGACCGAGGGCATCGTCGTGATCGACGGCAACCGCGTCCGATTCACCCATCCCCTGCTGGCGCGCGGCGCATACGACCTGGGCGGTCCGCAGCGCAGGCGCGCCATGCACGCCGCGCTGTCGCGGATCGTCGAGCACCCCGAGCCGCGCGCCCGTCACCTGGCGCTGGCGGCCACCGCGCCCGACCCGGCCACGCTGGGCGCGCTCGACGACGCGGCTGCCCGCGCCCGTCGCCGTGGCGCACCCGCCGCGGCAGCCGAACTGCTGGACCTCGCCGTCACCCTCGACAGCACGGACCCACACCGCCGGATCCGCGCAGCCGATCACCACTTCCGCGCGGGCGACGCCGACCGCGCCCGGCACCTGCTCGTCGGCCTGGTCGACGAACTCCCGGCCTGCCCACTGCGCGCCCGGGCACTCATCCAGCTGGCCCGGGTCCACGTCTACGACGACTCCTTCGCCGAGGCCGCCCGGCTCGCAGAACGGGCGGTGGCCGAAGGCGATGCCGACGCGGCCACCACGATGGCGAGCCTGACGCTGCTGGCCTTCACCCAGTTCCACAGCGGCGCCGCAGCCGAGGCACTGGAGTCCATCGCGGAGGCGCTGCGTCTGGCAGACCGCGTCGACGATCCGTCGCTGACCAGCCAGGCGCTCGCGATGCGCGTCACGATCGACTTCCACCTCGGCCGCGGCGTCGACCACGCCGGCCTGCGCCGTGCGCTCGAACTCGAGGACCGCGACGCCGACGCCCTGTTCGCGCTGCGCGCCAGCGCGGTCAACGTCTTCATCCAAGGGTGGATCGGCAACCTGGCCCAAGCTGCCGCCGCAGCCGAGGACCTGCGTCGGCGCTGCACGGAACGCGGCGCCGAGAACGACCTGATGGCGATGACGGGCCACGCGACCCTCATCGAGATCTGGCGCGGTGACCTCGCCAAGGCCCAGCAGCTCTCCGACGAGACCATGCAGCGCGCCGAGATGGCGGGCGGCGACCTGATCTGGATCATCGCGCTGACCCTGCGCGCGACCGTCGCCGCCCACACCGGCCGGATCGACGAGGCGCGCAGTGACGCTCGCGAGGCGATCGCGCTGGCGCAGCGGGGTGATGCACCGCACCTGGCCGCATGGCCCACGCTGGCGATGGCTGCGGCCGAGGTGTCCGTAACCGACTACGAGGCTGCGCTCACCGCCGCGCGCCGGTTGATCGACGGCGCCGCCGACCTCGCCCACGCGGGCGACGTGGTCAGCATGTGGTTCGTTCCCGACGCCGTGGAAGCGCTGGTCGCCGTCGGCCGCGCGGACGACGCCCTACCGCTCATCGAGGCGCTCGAGGCGAACGGGCGCCGACTCGACCGGCCGCGACTCCTGGCCACCGGTGCACGCTGCCGCGCCATGTGGTTCGCCGCGCATCGTGAACTGCCCAGCGCCGTGCGGTCCGCGCAAGAGGCCATGGCGCACCACGACCGACTGCCCATGCCGTTCGACCGGGCCAGGACCCAGCTCCTGCTGGGCCGACTCCAACGCCGCCAGCGACAGGCCGGCGCAGCCAGGGACACGCTGGGCGCAGCGCTGCGCGAGTTCGAACGGATGGGAGCCGCGGCGTGGGCGGACCGCGCCCGGGCCGAGCTGGCGAACGGCGCCGCCCCCGGGCCGGCGCACGGCCTCAGCCCGTCGGAGCGGCGGGTGGCCGAGCTGGCCGTCAACGGCATGAGCAACCGCGACCTGGCCCAAGCCCTGTCGATCAGCCTCAAGACCGTCGAGGCGAACCTCACGCAGATCTACCGCAAGCTCGGGATCCGCTCCCGGGCGCAGCTGGCCCAGCGAATCGGCAGCCCGCCGCAATGACCGGTGCCGCGTGGCTGAACCCCCCGGCGGTATGACGGAACCGTAAGGAATGACGAGCGAAGTAACGGGAAGTACGGCCGGTGCGAGAAACCTGGTGACGCGCTAAGCAGCTCGCGCTCACCGGCTGCCCACGATGGCCCGAGTAGGCCCGAGCCGGCTGTCGATTCAACGAAGAGACCAGGCGTTCGACGCCAGTTGCAACACGAAGGATGTGCACCACCTCATGAGACCCCTACACAGTTGGATGCGACGGCTCTCCGCCGTCACGCTGGTGGCACTGCTGCTACCCGGGCTCGTTGCCCTGGCCGGCGGCGCAGCCACCGCTTCGGCCTACTCGCGGCCCGGCCTCCCGGTCGAGACGCTGATGGTGCCCTCGGCGGCGATGGGCCGCGACATCCCCGTCCGGTTCCAGGGCGGCGGCCCCAAGGCCGTCTACCTGCTCGACGGGCTGCGTGCGCGCGACGACAACAGCGGCTGGGACATCGAGACCGCGGCCTTCGAGAACTACTTCGAGTCCGGTCTGTCGGTCGTCATGCCCGTCGGCGGCATGTCGAGCTTCTACACCAACTGGCAGAACCCGGCCGTCGGCAACGGCACCACGCAGACCTACCAGTGGGAGACGTTCCTCACCTCGGAGCTGCCGTCGTACCTCGCGGCGAACAAGGGAATCTCGCCAAGCGGCAACGCCGTCGTGGGCCTGTCGATGTCGGGCAGCGCGGCGCTGATCCTGGCCGCCTACCACCCCGGTCAGTTCAGCTACGCGGGCTCGCTCTCGGGCTTCCTGAACCTGTCGCAGGGACTCTGGCCCACGCTGGTCGGTTTCGCGATGCGCGACTCAGGCGGTTTCGACGCCTCGGCGATGTGGGGACCCGGCGGTGGCCCGGCGTGGCAGCGCAACGACCCGACTCTGCAGGCCGGTCGACTCGTGGCCAACGGCACCCGCATCTGGGTGTACACCGGCAACGGCCGCCCGGGTGACCTCGGCGGCGGCGGCGACATCGCCGGCCAGCTGCTGGAGAACATCACCCAGGACAGCAACAAGGCCTTCCAGCAGGCGTACACCGCTGACGGTGGAAGCAACGGCACGTTCAACTTCCCGCCCAACGGCACCCACGGCTGGGGCTACTGGGGTTCGCAGTTGAACGCCATGAAGCCTGACATCCAGCGCACGCTGGGCGCCTAGGTACGACACCTGATGCCGGGTGCTGCGACGACCGTCGCGGTGCCCGGCATCAGTCGTCTCTAGACGTCTTCCAGCGCTTCGCCGATCTCCTCGACGATCCGGTTGCCGTGCTGGTTCTC
>JAQSXQ010000228.1 GCA_029256565.1 Mycobacterium sp. | reverse complement strand
TCGGGATCGGCCTGGCGGCACCGTGCTTGCGAGACCCACGCGATGCGAGCTTCCGCTTCCGCGCTCTGTACTACTGCGTTGACTGGGGAACTAGTTATGGTCCTGCGCGCCGCGGGCCGAGTAGCTGACACCTGCGATCCCTCCGTCCAGCCGCCGCCATCTCGACGGTCCGTTCCAGGTGTAGAACGCTGGTGCGATCTACGCCACATTGCGACCCGAAGTGTTACCTAGATCGCACTGTGTGTCCAAGCTAGGTGGTCAGGGGTCTTTTGCGCAACAGTCAAATCACGATTTTTTGGCACGACCGTGCCGTGATGCGTACCAAACCGAGACTGTCGCCCGCGCAGCGTCTCCTACCGGCGGCGATGCAACCGCGGCGCCCGCCGTTGCCGACGATGCAACGGCTCGGGCGCTGACGTCCCGCGACCTCGCTAGTCTGTAACCCATGTCCGAGAGTCCGACGTCTCGACCGCCGGGTTCGCCGCCCCGCGCCGTCACGTTGATCAAGTTGTTCTGGTGCTGCGTGTTGGCCAGCGTGGTGGCTGCGGCTCTCATGTTCCCGCTCGTCGGCGGCTTCGGCCTGATGTCGAACCGGGCGTCCGACGTGGTCGCCAACGGTTCCTCCCAGCTCGTCGAGGGCGAGGTGCCCGCGGTCTCGACGATGGTCGACGCCAAGGGCAACACCATCGCGTGGCTGTACTCCCAGCGCCGGTTCGAGGTGCCCAGCGAGCAGATCGCCAACACGATGAAGCTCGCGATCGTCTCGATCGAGGACAAGCGCTTCGCCGATCACAACGGCGTCGACTGGCAGGGCACGCTGACCGGTCTGTCCGGCTATCTGTCCGGCGCCCCCGACACCCGCGGCGGATCGACGCTGGAGCAGCAGTACATCAAGAACTACCAATTACTGGTGGTGGCGCAGACCGACGCCGAGAAGCGCGCGGCCATCGAGACCACTCCTGCGCGCAAGCTGCGGGAGATCCGCATGGCGCTGACGCTCGACAAGACGTTCACCAAGCCGGAGATCCTCACCCGCTACCTCAACCTGGTGTCGTTCGGCAATGGCGCGTTCGGCGTGCAGGACGCCGCGCAGACCTACTTCGGCATCAATGCCTCGGAGCTGAACTGGCAGCAGGCCGCACTCCTCGCGGGCATGGTGCAGTCCACCAGCACGCTGAACCCGTACACCAACCCCGACGGCGCGCTGGCTCGCCGCAACGTGGTGCTCGACACCATGATCGAGAACGTTCCGCAGGAGGCGGCGGCGCTGCGCGCGGCCAAGGAGCAGCCGCTTGGCGTGCTGCCCCAGCCCCAGGAATTGCCACGCGGCTGCATTGCCGCGGGTGATCGCGCGTTCTTCTGCGACTACGCGCTGGACTACCTGGCACGCGCGGGCATCAGCAAGGAGCAGGTCGCCAAGGGCGGCTACCTGATCCGCACGACCCTGGACCCGGACATCCAGAACACGGTGAAGTCGTCGATCGACGGCATCGCCCCACCGGACCTCGACGGCGTGGCCAGCGTCATGAGCGTCATCAGGCCCGGCAAGACGGCGCACCCGGTGGTGGCCATGGCCAGCAACCGGACCTACGGATTGGACCTCGAGGCCGGTCAGACGATGCAGCCCCAGCCGTTCTCGCTGGTGGGCAACGGCGCGGGCTCGGTCTTCAAGGTCTTCACCACCGCCGCGGCGATGGACATGGGCATGGGCATCAACGCCAAGCTCGACGCACCGTCACGATTCCAGGCCAAGGGGCTCGGCAGCGGTGGGGCGCGGGGCTGTCCGCCCGCCACCTGGTGCGTGGAGAACGCGGGCGCCTACCGCGGCCAGATGAGCGTCACCGACGCGCTGGCCACCTCTCCGAACACGGCGTTCGCCAAGCTGATCTCGACGGTGGGCGTGCAGCGCGTCGTCGACATGGCGGTCCGTCTGGGATTGCGCTCCTACGCCCTGCCCGGCACGGCGCGTGACTACGACCCCGAGAGCAACGAGAGCCTGGCGGACTTCGTCAAGCGGCAGAACATCGGGTCGTTCACCCTCGGGCCCATCGAGGTCAACGCCCTCGAACTCTCGAACGTGGCGGCGACATTGGCCTCGGGCGGCACGTGGTGCCCACCGAGTCCCATCGACAAGGTGTTCGACCGCAACGGCGAAGAGGTCTCGGTCACCACCGAGACGTGTGACCAGGCCGTTCCGGAGGGCCTGGCCAACACCCTCGCCAACGCCATGAGCAAGGACGACACCGGTTCCGGCACCGCGGCGAGCGCCGCCGGTTCGGTGGGCTGGAACCTCCCGATGGCGGGCAAGACGGGCACCACCGAGAACAACAAGTCGTCGGCGTTCCTCGGCTTCACGAGTGAGTTCGCCGCCGCCAACTACATCTACGACGACTCGACCGCCCCCGGCGAGTTGTGCTCCTTCCCGCTGCGGCAGTGCGGGTCGGGTGACCTGTTCGGCGGCAACGAGCCCGCCAGAACGTGGTTCACGGCGATGAAGCAGTTCACGCCCGACACGGTGTCCCTGCCGCCGACCGATCCCCGCTACGTCGACGGTGCGCCCGGCTCCCGCGTGCCGAGCGTCGCGGGCATGAGCGAAGGACTCGCCAGGCAACGGCTGAAGGAGGCCGGTTTCCAGGTCGCCGAGCAGACCACGCCGGTCAACAGCGGGTCGTCTGCGGGATCGGTCGTCGGCACCTCGCCGTCGGGCGAGACCGTGCCGGGGTCGACCATCACGATCCAGGTCAGCAACGGCATCGCGCCGGCACCACCGCCGCCGCCGGTGGGAGTCCCGATCCCCGGCCTCCCGCCACCACCTCAGGTGGGGTCGACGGTCGTGCAGATACCTGGCCTGCCGCCGATCACGGTGCCGGTGCTCGGACCTCCCCCACCGCCGCCTCCGCCACCACCGTGACCGCGAGGGTGGCCGTGCCTCTCGACCTGCGGGTCGACCCCGTCGAGTGGCACGGAAACCCGACCGCAATCGCCGGTGGCAGTAAGCTGCCTACATGCCCGACCCTTCCACCGTTCTGAAGAGTTCGGCGGCGGCAGCCACAGGCACGCTGGTCGCCGGGCTGGCATATGGCTCGCTGATCGAGCGCAATGCGTTCGTCGTCCGCGAGGTCACGATGCCGGTCCTGACTCCCGGTTCGTCGCCGCTGCGCGTCCTGCACCTGTCGGACTTCCACATGCGCCCCGGACAGCGGCGCAAGCAGGCGTGGCTCCGCGAGCTGGCGCAGTGGAGTCCCGACCTCGTCGTCAACACCGGCGACAACCTCGCACATCCGAAGGCGGTGCCCGCCGTCGTTCAGGCGATGGGCGACCTGCTCTCGGTGCCTGGGCTGTTCGTGTTCGGCAGCAACGACTACTTCGGGCCGCGGCCGAAGAACCCGGCGAGCTACCTGTTCGACAAGTCGCGGCGCGTCACCGGCTCCCCGCTGCCCTGGCAGGATCTGCGTGCAGCGTTCAGTGAGCGCGGGTGGCACGACATGACGCACAACCGCCGTGAGATCGACGTCAACGGACTGGTGATCGCGGCGGCGGGCGTCGACGATCCACACCTCACCCGGGACCGATACGACACGATCGCCGGCAGGCCGAACCCGGCCGCCAACCTGTCGCTGGGTCTGGTCCACGCGCCCTACACGCGGGTGCTGGACAGGTTCGCCGACGACGGCTATCAGCTGATCATGGCCGGTCACACCCACGGCGGTCAGCTGTGCGTGCCGTTCTACGGCGCCGTCGTCACCAACTGCGACCTGGACCCGTCGCGGGCCAAGGGGCCGTCGCGGTGGGGTTCGGGCACCCAGCTGCACGTGTCGGCGGGCATCGGCACCTCGCCGTACTCGCCGGTGCGGTTCTGCTGCCGGCCGGAGGCCACGTTGCTGACCCTGATCGCCGCTCCCACCGGAGGCGGTTTCGCGGGCTCCACGGCGAGCGAATCGCAGCCCACCATGTCGGCGCGTTGACCGACGGGTCGTCGGTCGCTTCCCGAAGCCAGCCACGTCAGTGGGCCGATGATGCGGTCCGGTTGATCGAAGCCGACGCTCGCCGCAGCGCCGACACCCACCTGCTGCGGTATCCGCTGCCGTCGGCGTGGAGCGCGTACCCGGGGCGGAACAGCTCGGCCGGGCCGGACGTCCAGCTGTATCTGAAGGACGAGACGACCCACATCACGGGCAGCCTCAAGCATCGGTTGGCGCGGTCGCTGTTCCTGTATGGGCTGTGCAACGGCTGGATCACCGAGGGCACCACGGTGATCGAGGCGTCGTCGGGCTCGACGGCGGTGTCGGAGGCCTACTTCGCGGCGATGCTGGGTCTGCCGTTCATCGCGGTGATGCCGGCGTCGACGAGCGCGTCGAAGATCCGCCTCATCGAATCTCAGGGCGGCCGTTGCCACTTCGTCACCGAGGCGTCTCAGGTGTACGCCGAGGCGGAACGGCTCGCGGACGAGACCGGTGGGCACTACCTGGATCAGTTCACGAACGCAGAGCGAGCGACGGACTGGCGCGGCAACAACAACATCGCAGAGTCGATCTTCCAGCAGATGGGCGCCGAGGCGCACCCATGCCCGGAGTGGATCGTGGTGGGGGCGGGCACCGGCGGAACCAGCGCGACCATCGGCCGCTACATCCGCTACCGGCGCCACCAGACCCGGTTGTGCGTCGTGGATCCGGAGAACTCGGCGTTCTTCCCGTCCTATGCCCAGGGGCAGGCGGTGGCCGGGGCGTCGTCGCGCATCGAGGGGATCGGCAGGCCGCGGGTCGAACCGTCGTTTCTACCCGACGTCGTGGATCGAATGGTTCAGGTCCCGGACGCGGCTTCGGTGGCAGCGGCTCATCACGTGAGCGCAGTGCT